>CALMWM010000201.1 GCA_937873435.1 uncultured Gallionellaceae bacterium | reverse complement strand
CGCGCGTTGTCCAACAGGGATTGGTCGTAGGCATCGTTGGCGTAATTAAGGCCCATGTAATACGAAAGTCCGCCCCCGGCGACCGTGACGAGAAGCATCGGCACCAACAACCGCTGCAGCAGTTTAGCCCGCAGGCTTCTGACCATCCTGCACCTCCATGAGGTAACCGAATCCACGCAGGGTCCGGATCGCCACGCTGCTGGCCTCCAGCTTTTTCCGCAGCCGATGGATATGGATCTCGACGGCCGAATCCGACATTTCCTCACCCCATTCGCACAAGCGCTCGGACAGGAAGCGCTTGGCGACGACATGGCCGCTTCGCAGCATCAATATCTCCAGAATTCCGTATTCCCGTGATGTCAGCTCGACAGGGCTGCCATTGAGTTCGACCCGCCGGGCCACACCGTCGAGAACCAGCGCCCCGAGTGCGAAGCGGGACGCGGAGCGGCCCGTGCTCCTGCGGATCAGGGCACGCAACCGGGCCTCCAGTTCCCGCAGGTTGAAGGGCTTGATGAGGTAGTCGTCGGCGCCGAGATCGAGACCCACCACTCTCGCCTCGTGCCCCTCGCGGGCCGACAGGATGAGTACCGGCACCTCCTTCCTCCTGGCACGCAAGCGGCGCAGTACCTCGAAGCCGCTCATGGCCGGCAGATTCAAATCGAGCACGACGGCGTCATAGTCCTGGGTCACCAATGCGGTATCCGCCGCCTCGCCGGTGGGCATCCAGTCCAGCACGTAGCCAGATTGGCTGAGCGCCTCGACCAGGCCTTCAGCGAGAGGCGCGTCGTCCTCGACCAGCAGCAAACGCATCCAGGATTCCAAGAAAGGTTCATGAAAGGTAGCGCACGCAGAGTGCAATCGCAGTTTGCCACAAGTGGCCGCCTGCAAAATGAACCGCCAACCGCTTTCCGGAAGCCCGCGGCGACGCGTCGTCCGCGCGAGGCCGGCCTGCCGCGGCCAGAGAACCATTCAGAGATGGAAATGTTCAAATCGATCAGCTACCCCGGCGGCAATACCGCCATCCTTCTGTTCCACGGCCTGTCCAGTTCACCCCTGGAGCTGCTGATGCTGGGGCGTGGGCTTCAGCGCGCCGGATACAGCGTCTATCTACCTTACCTGCCCGGATATGGTGACGACGGCCAAGGCCGGCATCGCCATATCACCGACAGCCAGGACTGGGTGCGCCAGGCGGTCGATGAGTTTGACCGGGTCCGGGAGCGACATGAACACGTTATCGTGGGCGGCTTGTGCATCGGCGCCACGCTGGCCCTCCAACTGGCGGCGCTTCGGGACGACAAGATCGCCGGCATCATCGCCATGTCGGTCACCCTGATGTACGACGGCTGGAGCCTACCTTGGTACCGCATTCTTTTGCCTCTGGCCGCTCATGTCCCGTTCGGCGAGCGCTACAGCTTCCGGGAAGGTGCACCCTACGGCGTCAAGGATGAGCGGATGCGTTCCTGGATCGCCCGCGAAATGAACCACGCCGAGTCCTCGATGGCGGGCTCCTCGACGCTTTCCGCACGCAGTCTGATCGAAGCCCGGCGGCTTTACCTCTCGGTCCGGAACGCCCTTCCGAGCATCGAAGCACCGGCCCTGATACTGCACGCCATCGAGGATGAAATGTCCTCGCCACGCAACGCCGAATACGTGCTGCGTCACCTGGGCTCCCGCGATTCACGCCTGGTGATGCTCCGGGACAGCTACCACATGATCACCCTGGACCGGGAAAAGGACCGGGTTCTCGACGAAATCCGGCATTTCCTCGCCAGCATCGCGATCAAGAAGCGCGAAAAACCCGCGGCCACCGGCCTGGTGGTCTCAATTGCCAACGCACGTTAAGGAGCCATCACATGAATACTCTTGATTTCATCCGGGCAACCTTGCATGACCGTTTCGACGTCCCGACCGAATCCATCACGCCTGACGCGATTCTCGAAACCATGGGGGTCGACTCGCTGGGACTGATCGAACTGTTGTTCGACATCGAGGACAAGACCGGCTTTCGCCCAGCCGAGGATTTCCCGGCCCCCAAGACGGTCGCCGATCTGCTGGCGATCGTCGACAAGTCGCTCAACGCCCAGCCTGAATTGATGGCGCCCCGGGAGGTGGCGGCGTGATGCACCGCAAGGTGGCGATAACCGGTCTTGGCGTCGTCGTCCCGCACGGCATGGAGGTGGCGGCATTTTTCGACGCCCTGATGCATGGCGAATCCGCGCTCAAGGTCCACTCGCCCAACGACGCGCCCGGCCCCGTGGCCATCCCAGCCGGACGCTGCGAGTACTTCGACGCCGTCGCCGCGCTCGGCCGCGCGCGGGCCAATGGCATGGACCGCTACAGTCAAATCGGCACGGCGGCGGCCTTGTCGGCCTGGAACGACGCGGGTCTCGACTTCGCGTCAGGCATCGACCACGACGACATCGGCGTGTTCTGGGGGACGGGAGGGGGAGGCACGTCGACCGTCGAGCGCGGCTATCAGGATCTGTTCCTGCGCGCCCGTCCACGCATTTCCCCGCTGTCGGTGATCCTGGGCATGAACAATGCGGCCGCTTCCCATATCGGCATGGCGCTCGGCCTGGGTGGCGCGAATTTCACCTACTCCGTGGCCTGCGCCTCCTCCGCGATCGCCCTCGGCGAGGCGTTCCGCCGCGTGCGCTCCGGCGAAGCACCCATCGCGCTGGCGGGCGGTTCGGAAACGCCGCTGACTTACGGCGTCATCCGTGGCCTGCGGACAGGCTTCGGCACGACGGCTGGAGCAGACGG
>CALMWM010000200.1 GCA_937873435.1 uncultured Gallionellaceae bacterium | reverse complement strand
GCATCGTCCCCCCCGAGGCGAGCGACGATCCCCAGGTTCAGCAGACGATCCGCGAGGCCATCGAGTGCCTCGCCGCGGAAATTGACCGTTGCGGCGACCCTGGACTGTCCCAGGCCAAGGCCGAGCAATTTTTCGACGAAGCGCGCGCTTACTCGGCTTGGCAATCCCAATCCGAAAACGATGCGGCAATCCTGCCGCTGGGCGAGGCGACAGCCCAAGCCGCTGCCGCGGTGGAGGCGGTTCGTGCCAAGGTGGAAGATTTTTTCGTGCGCTGCCGCCTGGCCGCCTTCGATGCTCATGCGGTCGCCGCACTGAACGGTTCCGAAGCGGATTTTCTGGCGCTGGCGCGCAATCGCCTGACGGTCGGCAGCGAGGAAATCGCCGCCTTGCCGCTGGCGGCCATTGCTCCGGAGGCGTTGTTGCCGCTCGAACGAGGCGTTAACCCGGCTTGGCAGGCCGCGCTGGTTGTTTTGCGCCGCGATGCGGTGGTGCCGCTACTGGGCGACCAGACGGCGCTCGACGAGGAGGACTGGAAGACGCTGCTGGCGCGCCTGGCGCCCTACCGGGAGTGGCTGGCCGCGCGCGTGGAAACGCCGCTGGAGAAGCTGGGGCTGGCGAGATTGCGCGAGATCCTCGGCGGCGCTGCGGAGCGCGCCGTCAACAGCCTGATTGCTCAGGATCTTGCGCTGGAACCCGAGGCCAACGCCATTGCCGAGGTGGACCGGCTGGTGCGCTATTGCCGCGACCTGGCGCTATTCGCCAACAATTTCGTGTCGTTTCGCGATTTTTACACGCGCCGCAAACGGGCGGTTTTTCAGGCCGGTACTCTGTATCTCGACGGGCGCAGTTGCGAACTTTGCCTGCGTGTCGAGGATGCCGCCAAACATGCCGTATTGGCAGGCTTGAGCGGGATCTACCTGGCCTATTGCGACTGCACGCGCAATAGTGGGGCCGAAAAGATCAGCATCGCCGCCGCGTTCACCGCAGGCGATTCAGACCAGTTGATGGCAGGGCGCAACGGGGTGTTTTACGACCATCAAGGGCAGGACTGGAACGCCACTGTGACCAAGCTGATCGAACATCCGATCAGCGTGCGCCAGGCATTCTGGTCGCCCTACCGGAAAATTAGCAGAATGGTCGGCGAGCAGTTGCAGAAGATTGCCGCGGCCAAAGCCAAGGTGGTGGAAGACAAGGCGTCGCTCGCCATCGCCGGCACCGCGCAAAAAGTTGAAGCGGGTAAAACGCCGGCAGCGGCGGCTTTCGATGTCGGCAAGTTCGCCGGGATTTTCGCCGCCATCGGCCTGGCGGTCGGGGCTATCGGCACCGCGCTGGCAGCGATGGTGACCGGTTTGCTTGGCCTCAAGGGCTGGCAGATGCCGCTGGCACTGCTCGGGCTGGCGCTGGCAATTTCCGGCCCGGCCATGTTGATGGCCTGGTTCAAGCTGCGCGGCCGCAACCTCGGGCCGCTGCTCGATGCCAACGGCTGGGCGGTAAACGCCCGCGCCAAAATCAACATCCCGTTCGGCACTTCGCTGACGCGTCTCGCCAAATTGCCGGAAGGCGCGGAATGCTCGCTGAGCGACCCGTATGCGGAAAAGAAAACGCCGTGGGGAGGGTATCTGCTTGTTGCCGTTCTGATCGCGGCGGCAGTGTATTTCTGGAAGGGGTAACGTTAATACTTCTGTTTATTTCACAACCGTTCCATGTAGCTTGGGCTGAGGCACGAAGCCTACAGCCCCAAACATTCAAAATCGGTGTTTAAACGGAAGATTGGGTTTGTTGGGTTACGGCGCTAAAAACCGCGCCTAACCCAACCTACATGGGTGGTCGCGCACCCCTCTCCCGCTTGCGGGAGAGGGTAAATTGGAATTACATCTTCATCCCGTAAGCAATCCCCAGCGAATCCTGGTACATGTACAGGCTGGCGCTGCCGCCGCCGTAGTTGGCGGGGATCGAGGTGCTGCTGCCCTGCACCGTCTTCTTGAAGGCATGCATGTAACTCACCGAAACTTCCGACTTGTTCGACAGGGTCCAGGTGGCGCCCAGCGTGACATGGTCTTCCACCACGCCCGGCGAAAGGATGTTGAGGAAGGTTTCGCTGCTCGGAACCGGTTGTTGGCCGTGGTTGTAACCGGCGCGTACCACTAAATTCTTGCTGACTTCGTAGTTGGCGCCGAGCTTGTACACCGTCATGTCGTCCCAGCCGTAGCCCGGGCCGTTGTCCGAACCCAGCGGGTTGCCCAGCACGTTCATGTTGGAAATCGTATTACCCACCGACTTGATGTCGGCATAGTTGATCCGCACCACGTCGGCGGCCACGGTCAGCTTGGGGGTGGCCTTGAAGGCCATCCCGACACCGTAGTTTTCCGGGATGTCCATACCGCCTTGTTCGGCGAACAGTCCCTTGTACTTGTCGAGCTTGCTCATGCTGGTTTTCGACTGGTAGGTCGCGCCCAGCGTAAGCTCCGGCGTGATCTGGCCGCTCCAGCCCACGCGCACGCCCCAGCCTGTCGCTGCATCGGTGCCGTTATTCGTGACGCTGCCCGGATAGGCCGATGCCTGGCCCGGCCCGGTCATGTCGAAGGGCCCCATCCCCTTGGCAGAAAAACGCTGGTAAGCGAGGTTGAGCGACACGCCGACGGCATGGTTTTGATTCAATTTCATCGCAAAGGTCGGGGAAATGAACATCTGTTCGAGGTTCACGCCCGACGAACCGGTGCCGCCGAATCGGTCGAATGAATTGACCGCATAGTCGGAATTCATTCCACCGTTGCCGTAGGCCGCGATGCCCAGGGACATTTGCTCGTTGAGCATCCGGTTGTAGCCGAACTCAGGAATGAAGAAGTCCTTCTTGTTGTTGCCGTCGTAATCCGCATCGGGAAAGGCGTTGCCGCGGATTTCCGAGCCGCGCACCGGGTGGAACCAGTCCAGTCCGGCGTCCAGCCGGTTGCCGACTTGCACCATGCCGGCCGGGTTGATGGCCGCAGCCAGGGTGTCCTGCGGCAAGGCGATGCCGACGCCGCCCATGCCCTTGGACTTGATGCCGTAGCCGTGAGAAAAATAACCGTTGGTCGCCGAAGCCATGCCGGGGAGCGCGAGGAGGGCAGCCGCACATGCGCTTGCCAGAATTTTTGAATTCATTATCAGCTTTCTGTCGGGAAAAATTATGTTGG
>CALMWM010000199.1 GCA_937873435.1 uncultured Gallionellaceae bacterium | reverse complement strand
GTCGTACCGGTGATTTTCATGACAGCCAAGGTGCAGCCGGGCGAAGTGGCCCACTACAAGGAACTGGGCGCGGTGGATGTGATTCCCAAACCATTTGATCCGATGACCTTGTCCGACACCATCCGGGAAATTTGGAAACGTTGCCATGGATGAGAATAAAGCCGCCAAGATGCAGGCGCAGTTGCAGGCGATGCATGAGGCTTACGCAGCGCAGTTGCCGGAAAAAATCCGCCAGATCGAACAAACTTGGAGCGGCTTGCAAAACGATTGGAGCGATGAGTCTTTCCAGACCCTGCATCGCCTGGTGCATAGCCTGACCGGCTCGGGTGCCACGTTCGGCTTTTCCATGTTGAGCGAAGCGGCCCGCACGCTGGAGATAATCATCAAGGAATTGATCGCCGAGGGCAAAATACCGCTTTCTCCCGCTCACCGGGACGAGGTCGCGGTTTACCTGAAAGCGCTCAGGGAAGCCTCGCAAATTGCCGATCGCAAGAGTCCGGCAAATGCAGGGATAGCAACGCAGGTTGCACCTCATTGCGACGCCAACAATCGGCTGGTTTTTCTGGTAGATGATGATGTTCAGCTTGCCGAGCATCTCGCCTTGCAGATTGGCTATTTCGGTTACACGATCAGGGCGTTTCCTACGCTTGGAGAGGCTTTCCGAACGATTATTGGTTCTCCGCCGGCTGTGCTGTTGCTGGATGTCGATTTTCCAGAAGACAGTCTGGGCGGCTTTAACCTGCTGGAGCAGATCAACCGGGAAATCGGCTACCTTTTGCCTACCATTTTCATCTCCGTGCATAATGAACTGGAATACCGCCTGAAAGCCGTGCGCGCCGGCGGTTGTGCTTATTTCAACAAGCCGCTGGATGTCGCCGCGCTGATCGACAAACTGGAAGGATTGACTTCCTGCGAGCGCGAAGAGCCTTATCGTATTCTGATCGTCGACGATTCCCGCTCGTTGGCCGATTACTATGCCACGATACTCAAGGGGGCAGGGATGGAAAGCGAAATCGTGGTCGAGCCGCTGGCGGTGATGCGGCCGTTGCTGGAATTCATGCCCGATTTGATCCTGATGGATGTATATATGCCCGAATGCAGCGGCTTGGAGTTGGCGAAAGTGATACGCCAGCAGGAACGCTTTGTCAGTATTCCGATCGTTTTTCTGTCGGCGGAAACCGACATGGAAAAACAACTGGACGCGATGAGCCTGGGCGGCGACGATTTTCTTACCAAGCCGATCCGGCCGGAACACCTGGTGTCGTCGGTGGCCACGCGGGTGCGGCGTTCGCGGGTGTTGCGCTCTTTCATGGTGCGCGACAGCCTCACCGGCTTGCTCAACCATACCACCATCAAGGCGCAACTCGATATTCAACTGGCGCGCGCCAAGCGCCAAGGCGGCAAGCTGGCCTTCGCGATGCTGGACATCGATCATTTCAAGTCCGTCAACGATACTTATGGACACCCTACCGGCGACCGGGTGATCCGCAGCTTGTCGCGCCTGTTGCAGCAGCGCTTGCGCACCGCGGATGTGGTTGGACGCTACGGCGGCGAGGAGTTTGCGGTGATTTTCAACGATACCGACGGAGCGACCGCCGTCAAGGTGCTTGACGATATTCGCCACGATTTCGGACTGATCCGTCACCGTCACGAAAAAGGCGAGTTCAGTGTGACCATCAGCGCCGGGGTGTCTGGTTTCCCCGCCATAAACGATGCCGCCACCATGAACGAAGCTGCGGATAAGGCGCTGTATGCAGCCAAGCACGGCGGTCGCAACCGTGTTGTGCTTTCGCAAGATTGAGCGTTGGATGGAACGCAGCAGAGACGGGCTATTTTAGGCTATCATAGTGCCTTTCTCGTCCTGATTTTTGCGGGTTCCAGTCATGCTCAAGCTGCGCGGCGGCAACGCCCTCTCTTCCTTTCGTCTCGATAAACTGAATCAAGCGCTGCAAACCGGCGCACCGGGGATTACCCACCTTCATGCCGAGTACTGGCATTTCGCCGAAACCGCGCGTGATCTAGCTGCGGCAGAATTGTCGGTGCTGGAAAAAATCCTGACCTACGGCCCTGCCAGCCCGATCGAGCCGCCGGACGGCGAATTGCTGCTGGTGGTGCCGCGTCTCGGTAC
>CALMWM010000198.1 GCA_937873435.1 uncultured Gallionellaceae bacterium | reverse complement strand
ATCAGGTTGCTCTGATCCGAGGCTTCGCCGAGAAGATTTCCGCCTGCGACCCAGATGCAGCGAATCTGGCGCCACAGTTTTTCCTTGTTCGCCATGGTCTCTGTCGGGCCGTTGACCACATAGGCGGTATCGAGAGGAACCGGGCGATAGCGGTCGCCGGGCTTGCCGCCTTCCTTCTTGGGAAAGAAGTATTCGGTCGGATCAAGACGCATCAGGTACTGACCGGCCCAAGGGCTGGCGCCACCGCCTTGGCGGCCGATATTGCCGGTCAGGCAGGCGAGTTCGATTGTGGCTCGGCCGATCAGGTCGCCATGGTACCAGTGGTTGATACCAGTGCCTGCCCAGATGCTCGCGGGCTTGGCCGAGGCATACTCTACAGCGATGCGTTCGATGTCCTTGGCCGGCACTCCGGTGATTTCCGAGACGGTTTTTGGATCGTAGTCTTCGAGTTTTTTCAGCAACAACGTATGGGTTGTCGAGCAGCTTACTTTCTTGCCGTCCTTGAGGACAATGTCCCAAGTACCGGTCAGTGCTGGCTTGTCGCTGAAATATACATCGGGAACCGGTTTTTTAGCCTGCGGATCGTAGACCATGAAGGTCTTGGCATCGCCATCGGCGGTAACATCCGCAGCCTTGAGATACTTGCCGTTGTCGTTGCGCACCAGCAAAGGGCCGCTGGTCGTCTTTAAGAGATGTGCGTTGTCCGTCAGACCGCGCTTGACGACGACGTGGCACATGCCGAGCGCCAGAGCACCATCGGTACCTGGACGGACGCGAACCCATTCGTCAACGGCACTGGCGGTGGGGTCGAAGTAGGGCGAGATATAAACGAGCTTGACCCCCTTGGCGCGCACATCGGTAAAAAAGTGAGCATCGGGCATGCGGGTCTGCAAAATGTCTGACCCCCAGATAATCGCGTACTTGGTGTTGAGCACATCCTTGAACTCATGCTCCTCGGTCTGTACGTTCCAGGTAATGGGGTGCGCAAGTGGCAGGTCACCATACCAGTTGTAGAAGGTGCCGATGCCGAAGCCGTTTACCGAAGCAAAGCGGAAACCGGCACCTTGTTTGACCAAGCCGGTGGCCGGCACTGGCGGATAGACCCAGATGGTGTTCTGGCCGTATTTCGCGGCGATGCGTTTCATCTCGCTGGCGATGAAATCCAGCGCTTCGTCCCAGGAAATACGCTTCCACTGCCCGGCTCCGCGCGGTCCAACGCGCTTCATCGGGAACTTGACCCGGTGAGGGGAATAAACGCGGCGATGGTAAGTCGCTCCTTTCATGCAGCCGCGCGGGTTGTATTCGTCGTCAGGATAATCGAGCGGTTGCTCGACCCGCTGCACAATCCCGTCTTTCACGATCACGTTCCAGGCGCAGGAACCGGTGCAGTTCGGCATATTGATCGTCCGCACGGTACGCTCGCCCTTGACCATGTTGCGGTAGTCGTCTTCCCACGGCCTGTCTTTGCTTTCAATTAGTGCCGCAAGCGCGGGACGACCGAGAGAGAACGGCAATCCTGCTGCGACTGCAAGCGACAGGCTGCCCTTGATGAACTGGCGTCGACTGATTGTCATGATGTTTCCTCGAATGGTTTCCAAGTGTCGTTTTGCTGGTCAACATCTGACCGCCGCTGCGATGAATTGGGCGGCAGCCGGACTCCAGGGTGCATTAGTGACCCATAGACAACTTATTGACGACATCCGCAAAGGGTTGAATCGTTCCCATCACGGTGGGGTTACCCCAGCGTACGTGATACTTGTTCTCCGGAACCATGGCCAACGACAGCAGCAGGTTGTTGAAAGCCGCCAGGTCGTTGGTTTCGAAATAGGTGATGAAATCGGTATCGTCAAGACCTGTTGAGTGATAGAGCTTGCGCTTGACGTTGACCAGGTAGGCCAGCGTAGGAACCGTATGTATCTCCATGTTTCTGAGGCGCTCCTCTTCCGGCAGGTTCCACCAATCGGCGCTTTTCTTAACGGGAATCATGAAAGCAAAGCGCGGTGCATCACCGGTGTAGGTCGCACCGGAAAGACCTTTGTTTAGATCGGGAGATTTTCCCTTGGAGATGTAATTGAGCGCCTTGGTAATGCCGACAAGGGCTTCAGTAACGTCCGAATACATGCCAAAGCGGGTTGCACGAAAGTCGACCAGGAATGCTTGCGCCGCTGCGGCATCGTAAGCGTGGACGCGCAGGAAGTAGTCGCTCTTGGCCTCATAGCCGCGCGTCAGGTAGGCGTCGACGATTACCTTTTCTTTGTGTTTGTCGACCACCGCCATCACTTCCGCTGCGGCACCCTTTCTTTCGGCTGCGGAGAGCTTGTAGTAGTCAGGCCGTATCATGTATGTCGAGAAGGCACCGAATACGCCGGGTGCAGTCAATATCTTTGCACGGTCTATCGGGCCCGTCATAGCAGGAGCTGCCATGGCAGGAGAGGCAGTCTCGCCCGGCTTATACATGGGAGCCGGGTCGGAGAGCGCGCTCCCACTGGTCAAGAGGATTCCAATAGACGCAAGAGTAATCATAACTTTATTCATGGCAAGCTCCTTAAATATGTGCAGATTGGAATAGGATATGTGCATCAGTTTGTCCTAAATAAAAATATAATCAAAAATTTCCATTTTTCAATAAACTCATTTACGAGTGGGAAAATTTTTCACCAAGCTATAATCGACAACGACCATTCAGTGAAACCGAACACTTCAGTTGGTTAATGCAGCCCCATTTCAGACCGTGATTGGCTTGAACGATCCTTGAGTAAATTCGCAGGGAAGCAACAAAAAGTTACAGACACAGAAAATTTTTTTCTCTTCTGCAAGTAATGACATAAATTATTCCCTAACTGTAACTAAGGGCTTAAATGCAACGAACTACCAATGTAAGAGAAAGTCGGTTTGGTTCTACCGAAAAACGGCTTCATGATTTACTGGCTCGGGCCCTTGACGGCGATGCAGTGGCTTACCGTGTTTTTTTAGGAGAACTCAGCTCGCATTTGCGGGCTTTCTTAAGGAAACGGCTCGCCTACGTTCAAGATGATGTTGACGATCTGGTGCAAGAAGTACTTCTTGCTGTTCATAACCAGCGCCACACTTACGATACGGGCCAGCCCTTGACTGCTTGGGTTCATGCAATTGCGAAGTACAAGCTAGTGGATTTTTTCCGTCGACGCGCTG
>CALMWM010000197.1 GCA_937873435.1 uncultured Gallionellaceae bacterium | reverse complement strand
GTACCCCTTGCGGGCCCTTGGGGGTCTTGGCACAGGGCGGAATCGGACGCGGGAACGGTACCTTGTGGCGGAAACCGCCGGGGCGGTCGATGGTGCCGAGCAGCGACATCAGGATCGCCAGCGCGCGGATGGTATGGAAACCGTTGGAATGTGCCGCCAGCCCGCGCATCGCGTGGAAAGCCACCGGGTTGCCGGTGACGGTCTGGTGTTCCTTGCCCCAGGTGTCGGTCCAGGCAATCGGCAGTTCGATACGCTGGTCGCGCGCGGTGACGCCCATTTCCTGGGCGAGGCGCCGGATCGTGGCGGCGGGGATGCCGGTGATGCTTTCCGCCCATTCCGGGGTGTAGTCCTTGACGCGCTCCTGCAACAACTCGAAGGACGGCTTGACCGGCGTGCCGTCTTTCAGCCGGAATTCGCCGCGCAGGAAAGGATCGGCGCCCGGCGTATGGGTGACCACCGGCTTGTCGCTGGCGCGATCCCACCACAGCTTGTTCTGCGGGTCGAAACAGCCCTCTTCCTCCGGCACTTCGGTGCGCACGAACATGCCGTATTCGCTGCTGGCCTCATCCAGATTGACCAGTTCGGCGGCGTTCGAGTATTGCACCAGGAAATCGCGGTCGTACAGACCCTGGCGGATGATTTCGTGGTTCAGCGCCAACAGCAGCGCGCCGTCGGTGCCGGGTTTGATCGGCACCCATTCGTCGGCGATGGCGGAATAGCCGGTGCGTACCGGGTTGATCGAGATGAAACGCCCGCCGTTGCGCTTGAACTTGGACAGCGCGATCTTCATCGGGTTGGAATGGTGATCTTCGGCGGTGCCTATCATCACGAACAGCTTGGCGCGATCCAAGTCGGGGCCGCCGAATTCCCAGAACGAGCCGCCGATGGTGTAGATCATCCCGGCGGCCATGTTGACCGAGCAGAAACCGCCGTGGGCGGCGTAATTGGGGGTGCCGAACTGTTTGGCGAAAAGGCCGGTCAGGGCCTGCATCTGGTCGCGTCCGGTGAACAGCGCGAATTGTTTCGGATCGGTGGCGCGGATTTTGGCGAGACGTTCTTCCAGCAAGGCAAACGCCTCGTCCCAGGAAATTGCCTCGAACTCGCCCGCACCGCGCTCGGAGCCCGGCTTGCGGCGCAAGGGCTTGGTCAACCGTCCCGGCGAATACTGCTTCATGATGCCCGACGAGCCCTTGGCGCAGATCACGCCCTGATTCAGCGGATGGTCGGGATTGCCCTGGATATAGCGGATTTCGCCGTTGCGCAGGGTCACGCGGATGCCGCAGCGGCAGGCGCACATATAGCAGGTGGTATTTTTGACCTCGATGCGGTCGGCAGTGTCTGTCATGCGATTGCTTACATGGTATTGAAGTGCGAATTTTACACAGCTTGATAGCAAAAGAAGTTCATATTTTCTTATAGATAGATAAGGATTTCGATTAATTCTAAAGATGAATCCTGAAGAAATCTATTCGGTGCCGTTGAATTCCAATGGGGCGCTTTATGCCGTCGCAATCTTGCCGATTTCTGCCAATACTTGTTCCGCGCTCAATTTTTCCAGGCAGTTGAGATGTCCCAGCGGGCATACGCGTTTGAAGCACGGACTGCACGGCAGTTTGAGGGTGACCACGCTGGCGCGGTCGGAGAGCGGCGGGGTGAACCCGGGGCTGGACGAACCGTAGAGGGCGATCATCGGTTTGTCGAGAGCGGCGGCAACGTGCATCAGGCCGGAGTCGTTGCAGATCGCCAGTGCGCTGACGCCGACCAGGTCGACGGCTTCGCCCAGGTCGGTTTTGCCGCACAGGTTGGTCGCAGCACCCGCACTCAGAGTCTCTATTTCCGCACCGATAGCGGAATCCTTGGCGGAGCCGAGCAGCCAGATTTCGTAGTCGCCGGCCAGTAGTTGCGCCAGGCGGGCGAAATGGCGTGCCGGCCAGCGTTTCGCCGCGCCGTATTCGGCACCGACGCAGAAGGCGGCAACCGGTTTGGCGGGCGACAGGCCGAGCTTATCCAGCGTCTCGCGTTGGCGCGCAGCATCCACACTCAGGTGCGGGTTGGGGAGCGGGCGTTGCAGGGGCTCGCCGGGTCGTTCCGCAAGTGCGGCGAAGCGTTCAACCATCAGCGGCAACGCTTGTTTGTCGAGACGGCGTGCATCGTTGAGCAACAGGTAACGCATTTCGCCGAGATAGCCGGTGCGTAGCGGAATCCCGGCAAAGAACGGCAGCAACGCCGATTTGAGGGAATTCGGCAGCACGATGGCGTGTTGGTAACCGTCGCGGCGTAGGCTGCGCCCCATTTCCCAGCGGACTTTCAGGCGCAGTTCGCCGTGGGCGAAGGGGTTGATGACGACGCGGTGGATTTCCGACATACGTTCCAGCACCGGCGCTACCCACGAGGGGGCGAAGGCGTCGAGAACCAGCTCCGGGTTGCGTTCGCGCAGCCGCCGCAACAGCGGTTGTGCCATCACGGCGTCGCCGACCCAGGAGGGGGCGATGATCAGGGCTTTGGACATTTTTGGAATAAACCGCTGCGGCTCAGAGGCACTGAGAAAACCTTGAAATACATCGATCTCTGCGTCTCTTCGCCTCTGCGGTGGAAGGAGGTTAATGCCAACATTGTTTATTTAAGCAACTGCCCATGTAGGTTGGGTTAGCGGCCTTATCGCGTAACCCAACAGACCCAAACATTTCAAGACCGGTGTTTAAAGGGAGAATTGGGTTTGTTGGGTTACGGC
>CALMWM010000196.1 GCA_937873435.1 uncultured Gallionellaceae bacterium | reverse complement strand
AACGGGGTGGCCGGGTCGAAGGTATAAACGTCGTCTCCTGTCCGGTAAGAGAGGTTGGCGCCGTATAGATACTGGATTGCGGCCACGTCGTAGAGCATGGGCGTATCGGGCTCGACGTGATATGAACTCCACGAAACCGAGCCGTTGGCATTATGGGTCACGCGAACGAAGAGGCTGTTCGGGGAAGTGGTGTACGACATCACGCTGTACTGGCTTGTATCCTGTGCCGTAGGGAGCGTCACACCGCCCTCGAATGGGTGTTTCAAACCCAGGGCATGGCCCAATTCGTGGATCAGGGCGGAAAAGTTGTGTGAACCTGCCGACCAGTCCGAATTCGTTTTGCCGGAAGAGAGCGTACTGATCCACACATCTCCCCCCGATGGCCAATAGGAATCAGGATAACTCGCCCATCCCCACGCCTGTTCGTTCGCACTATTGAGATTGCTGACGGAAGTCCAGGCAAAGCGAATATCGCCGACATTGGTGCTGCTTTCCGCAACTTCGGTAAATACCACATTTGCGACGTTGGCCCATGACTGCAAGGCACTGCGTGCCGCCGTCTGCTGGGTCGCATTCAAGCCATAGTGGTAAGTCGCATTTTGTTCATTGAGCGTGGAGTAATTTCCTTGCCCGTTGTGCCCGGAAAAGGTCGCGCTTCCCGCAGTTGTCCATGGGAAACTATAGCTCAGCGTCGTGCCCGACCCGATGCCGCCGCCCCATTTCTCCGCTGAAATTAGCGAATTGATGGACAGTGAGGCGGATTGGGCAACGGCACTGGTACTGCTTGAAGAAGTGGGTGATGGCATCGAGCATTCTCCCTGGAGAAAACACTATTCAGGAAAGCTTCACTATTGTTTACTACATTTAAGCACACAATAAGCGCTTTCTCACTTCCGTTCCAAGCGATTGGCTTGACGCTACGCGACGCGCCGGTCAAAGTCATTCAGCAGAAATGAAAAAGGGCTAGACTTTCGTCTAACCCTTTGAATTTGGTGCCGGCACCAAGAATCGAACTCGGGACCTCCTGATTACAAGTCAGGCGCACTACCAACTGTGCTATACCGGCCAAGGCGCGCATTATAATCATTCGGCGCCAATTCCGCCAGCCTCAGATGACACAGCAGCAGGCCTTCGCCATTCATTTGCTAAAGAATTGCAAATTTCCGCCGTAATCCCATAATGACGGACTGTCTCCGCGGGCCAAAGGTGATGTCCACGATTTGACCGTCTTACTTTGCGTATCTGGGGAAAGAACATGAAAAACATATTTTGGATTATCCCGATAGTCGGCTTGCTGCCTGCTTGCGGAATGTTGCCCACCAAGAGCAACGATAAGCCGTCCGCGCCTGCGGTCGTTTCGCGCGCGCCCACGAGCATGGGAGCGACGATGCCGCTCAGCATTCCTTACCGTACCGTGAAGCTGACTGCCATCGGTTACGGCAACATGGGCGTTTTCGAGGGTTACACGCCGGGACAGCGGCGCTTGATGGCCATGCGCGCCGCCAAGCTTGATGCCTATCGTGCGCTGGCGGAACAGGTCCACGGCGTGCGCGTGACCGGCAACAGCACCGTGGCGGCGATGGTTTCCCAAAACGACAGTTTCCGCGTGCTGGTCGATGCCTATGTGCGCGGCGCCAAGGTTGCCAGCATCACGCCGATGGCGGAAAACAACTATGAAACCGTTCTGGAATTGGAGCTCGGCAGCGACTTTTTCGAGTCTTTCAATAGACGCATCAATGCTCAGAACATGGCCTCCGCAGCCCCCGATTCCGTCGCCGCTCTCGGCAAGGTCGGGCCTGGCGGCGCCTATTCCTCCAATTTCTATTACAGCGAGTAGCGTTGGCGATAAAACTCCATTTCCGGCTTGGGTGGCTGGCGCTGATCGCCGGTTTGCTTTTTTCCATTCTGGCGCATGCCGAGGCTGTCGAAACCGAAGGCGTTGCGCCAATCGATGCCGGCGGCATGGACAAGGCACGCCAGCTTGCCGTCAAGGATGCTCTGCGCAAAGC
>CALMWM010000195.1 GCA_937873435.1 uncultured Gallionellaceae bacterium | reverse complement strand
CAGTTTCTGATTGAAGCGCCGCCATAATTCGTCAAGGTCGGGCGGCCCTCCGCTGTTGTTCTTTTTCCCCCAGTCGGGGTCATTCCATGCCATATTTAATATCCCAAATTTTGAGGTTCTGCTTCAGCCTCGGTTTCCGAGCGGCAAAGCAACTGCCTCCGCCTCAAATCATGTTCGGCCAACGCTTGTCGGATTAAATCCAACCCATTACCAGTGAGTGCACTTACCCATATGCGGCAAATTCTACCATACTCATCCCTTTCCAATCCCGGTTCAACGCCGCTCAGGTCGATCTTGTTGAAGACTTCTACTTGAGGAATATTGTCTGCGCCGATCTCCACCAAGACCTTGTTGACTTCTTCAATCTGGATATCGCGGCTGGGACTGGCAGCATCCACGATATGCAAAAGCAAGTCGGCCTGGATTGCTTCCTCTAGTGTGGCACGGAAAGCTGCCACTAATGTATGGGGAAGTTGCTTGATAAATCCTACCGTATCAGACAACACCACTTCGCCACATTCAGGCAAAAACACTTTTCGTGTTGTCGTATCCAAAGTGGCGAACAATTGATCAGCGGCATAGGCTTGGGCACGGGTCAGCCGATTGAACAGAGTGGACTTCCCCGCATTGGTATAACCGACCAGAGACACCGAAAACACATTGGCTCGTTGCCGCGCTCGACGTTGGATATCGCGCTGCTGCTTAAACTTGGCAAGCTTGTCTTTGAGTATTTTGACGCGCTCGCGCAACATCCGCCGATCCATTTCAAGCTGCGTCTCGCCGGGACCGCCACGCACCCCGATACCGCCTTTTTGGCGCTCAAGGTGAGTCCAGCCGCGCACTAGGCGCGTCGACAAATATTCCAACTGCGCCAATTCGACCTGAAGTTTACCTTCGTGGCTGCGCGCACGCTGGGCAAAAATATCCAGAATCAGGTTGGTGCGATCAAGTACGCGACACTTGAGAACCTGTTCAAGGTTGCGCTGTTGCGCTGCGCTCAACTCGTGGTTAAAAATAACCAGCGAAGCTTCGCTCGCTTGGCATGTCAAGGCGATTTCCTCTACCTTACCGGCACCCGCAAAAGTTCCGGCATCAGGCTTGGCACGTTTTCCCCGAATAACAGCACATACGTCAATGCGTGCGCTTTCGGCAAGCTGCTTGAGCTCATCCAGGCTTTCCTCGTAATCCGGATTATTGAAATCCAAACCGACAAGGACAGCTGTAGCACCGCCGCTAGGGCGTTCAAACATCAAGTTTCGTCAGATGGCGTGTCGAAAGGAATGGTGACTGGGCGCACCGGCACTACGGTGGAAATTGCGTGTTTGTAAACCATCTGGGTAACGGTATTCTTGAGCAGTACCACATACTGGTCAAACGATTCGACCTGTCCTTGGAGTTTGATGCCGTTTACCAAGTAGATGGAAACCGGCACATGTTCTTTGCGCAAAGCATTCAGAAACGGGTCTTGTAACATTTGCCCTTTGGCGCTCATAATTTGTTTCTCCAATGTTGTTATAAAAATCAGGAAATGTAACTTTACTTTATTTTTTAGGGTTTTGCCAATACTATCCTTGCCAGATCACGGGATGAGTAACCACTCAACACGATGGCATGCCTAGCAGGCCGGTTGTTACTCTTTAGGCCAGTAATCTGTGGCTATACCCTCGCCCAAATCGGCTTCGATCAAGCGGCGGCGCACTTCGAGCAATCGCTCGATTAACTGCGGTTCCCGCTGTTCGTAAGTTTGCGCATCGGCGACACGGTTGACCACCACACCGAGCAATTCGGTAATCGCATTACCGATTGAATTTTGGCTGATCGTAACGATCAGCTTGCCGTCATCGTTACGATAGATAAGTTGCTTAAATGCCGGTTGCCAACGGATAGCGTTAGCGTATTTTGCATCAACGATACAGTTGTCGCGAACCTTCTTGGCGGTTTTCAAAAAATCATTGTCGAACAACAGCACGTTCTCGACTTCTTCAGGGAAATAGACATCTGCCGGCATCGGCGCATTGCGCGTAGAAACCTGCGAAAAGAAGATACGATAAAAATCGATAAATCCCTTCAAGACCTCATCGTATTCTTTCCAGAAACGCACATCCTTCAGCGCAGCCGCACCACCCTGCACTTCCCAACTTGGCAGCCCCTGCGGGTAACCAGTCAGTTCGATACGAGCATCCGTCTCGCTGGCGGGTTTGAGGATTTTAAGATCCAGCGCCTTATCGAAAAACTCACGATAAACATCGCGCATATAGGCCTGAAACAGGCTGTGCTGACCGCCGTCGGTCAAATTGGGATTTTTTAAATCTGCCAATTTGGCACTACGTAATTCCTCCATGGGAAAAACGATGAAGTGGTTGTGCAGCATGCGGATGCTGGGCACGCCCGGCGAGGTCAGCGGCCAGGTGGCATCCAGGCTCGCCTCGCCCGCCAGAATCAGCGCCTCGTCCGGATCGGGATATTGCTCCAGCATGTAGTCGATGATGACCTGGTTCATCCGGTTCCACACATGCTTGACGTTATCCGGCACTTGGGTGCGCCGCACCGGACGCCCCAACGGGTTCAGGATGCACTGCGAAGTGTTGTAGATGATCGAGGTGTCGAACTCGTTGTTGTGCCCCAACGCCTTGCGATAGAGCAACAGATTTTCCTCATTCATCAACAACCCGTTGTTGTGCATCAGGTCGTTGAGATTTTCCGTGCTGTTGAAAAACTCGTTGTGCTTCATCCCCTCCGGGATTTCCAGTGGGATGGGGCGGAAAGGGGTGACAATTTCGCGGGGGCCGGACTGCATCAAGATGTTCCTGACAAATTAAGTTGGGCATTTTTACCACA
>CALMWM010000194.1 GCA_937873435.1 uncultured Gallionellaceae bacterium | reverse complement strand
GACCGCCTGGTGCAGGCCATCCGACCAGCGCCTGCCGGTCATCATGCGCCCGGTGAATTCGTCGACGATGACCACTTCGCCGTCCTGCACCACGTAGTGCTGATCCTTGTGATACAGCGCGTGGGCGCGCAATGCGGCGTAAAGATGGTGCACCAGCGCAATATTGGCGGCGTCGTACAGGCTACGGCCCGGCACCAGCAGGCCGGTTTGCGTCAGCAACTGTTCGGCGTGAACGTGGCCGGCTTCTGACAGCAACACCTGGTGCGACTTTTCATCCACCCAATAGTCGCCTTCGCCGTCTTCCTTCTCCTGGCGCGTCAGCTTGGGCGGCAGGTCGTTAATGCGGTAATACAGGTCGATATTGTCGTCTGCCTGGCCGGAAATGATCAGCGGCGTGCGCGCCTCATCGATCAGGATCGAATCCACTTCGTCGACGATGGCGTAGTTCAACCCGCGCTGCACCCGCTCGCCCGGCTCGTAGACCATGTTGTCGAGCAGGTAGTCGAAACCGAATTCGTTGTTGGTGCCGTAGGTAATGTCGGCAGCGTAGGCCTGCTGTTTTTCTTCGTGATCCATCTGCGACAGGTTGATCCCCACCGTCAGGCCGAGGAAGCTGTGGATGCGCCCCATCCATTCGGCATCGCGCCGGGCCAGGTAATCGTTCACGGTGATCACATGCACGCCCTTGCCCGACAAGGCATTGAGGTAGGAGGGCAGCGTGGCGACCAGGGTTTTGCCCTCGCCGGTACGCATTTCCGCGATCTTGCCGTAATGCAGCACCATCCCGCCGATCAACTGCACATCGAAATGGCGCATTTCCAGCACCCGCTTGCCGGCTTCGCGCACCACCGCGAAAGCCTCCGGCAGCAGCGCATCCAGCGTTTCGCCATTAGTGTGGCGCTGTTTGAACTCTTCCGTCTTGGCGCGTAACTGCTCGTCGCTCAACGCCGCGATTTGCGGCTCCAGCGCGTTGATGGCGCGCGCTATCTGGGTGTATTGCTTGATCAGCCGGTCATTGCGGCTGCCAAAGATTTTTCTGACCAGTTTGGAAAGCATGGGGTATGGGCTTCACTCGTAAAAACCGCAACGCCCGCAACAGCGCGGGCGTCGGAACGGGGATATTATACAGACATTTAGACAGTTGGCAGGCGATCCGGCTAGCCGGGCATATTCAGGTAATGTTCGGGATTCTGCGGAGCGCCCTGATGACGCACTTCAAAATGCAGGTGTGCGCCTGTGGAACGCCCGGTACTGCCGACCTCGCCGATTTTCTGTCCTTTCAGCACCACATCGCCAACCTTGACGAGCATTTTGGAGGTATGCGCATAGCGGCTGACCAGGCCGTCGCCGTGGTCGATGTCGATCATGTTGCCGTAACCGGCATAATTGTCGGCGAATACCACTATCCCTCCGCCCGCGGCGAGAATCGGCGTGCCGATATCGGCCATGAAATCCACGCCCTCGTGAAAAGCGTTCTTGCCGGTAAACGGATCGATGCGCCAACCGAAGTTGGACGAATACCAGCCCGCCGTG
>CALMWM010000193.1 GCA_937873435.1 uncultured Gallionellaceae bacterium | reverse complement strand
GGCGGCGCGGGCTGCGCTTGAGCAAATAGCGGATTTCTTCGCCGTTGGGCAGGCGCGCGCGGCGCTCCTCACTTTTCATGGAGATGAGGCATCTCGTTTTCGATCCAGGTTTCCACCCGGGCGTTGAGCTCGTCCGCTTTCAGCCCAGCCGGGGCTATGGGTTGGCCGATGCTGACGGTGATGACGCCAGGATGCTTGAGAAAGGCATTTCTGCCCCAGAATTCCCCGGCATTGTGCGCCACCGGCACCGCCGGCGCGCCGCTGTGGGTCGCCAACCAGGCGCCGCCGACCTTGTACTTGCCGCGCTGCCCGGGCTTGATCCGGGTACCCTCGGGGAAAATCACCACGAAGAAGCCTTGCGCCAGGCGATCCTTGCCCTGATCGAGCAATTGCTTCAGGGCTTGGCGCGAGGTGCCGCGGTCGATCGCTATCGGGCTGGAGAGCGCCAGCGCCCAGCCGAAAAACGGCAGGCGCAGCAGTTCGCGCTTCAATACCCACACCTGCGGCGGGAAAATGCTCTGGAACGCCAGCGTTTCCCAGGCCGATTGGTGTTTCGACAGGACGACGGCAGCCTGCGCGGGAATGTTTTCGGCGCCGATTACCCGGTAAGTCAGGCCGCAAGTAACGCGCAACCAGGCCAGCATTGCCACTGACCACAGGCGGATCACCCGGTAACGCAGCAACGGGCCGCAGGGATAGGACGACAGGATCACGAAAGTGTACAGCGGGGTAAAAACCAGCATCCCCAGCGCGTACAGGGCAGAGCGCAACCAGATCATGCTTTGCCGGCAATGATGTGTCTGGCCGCCTCGGCAAGATTGGCGAAGGTCAACGTGCCTTCCGGCAGTCCGCCGTCGGCACGGGTTTTTTCGCCCTTGCCGGTGAGCACCAGGATCGGCTGGCCGCCGACTTCGGCGGCCGCCACCAAATCGCGCAGGCTGTCGCCGACGCACGGCACGTTGCCCAGATCGGTATTGAAACGCCGGGCGATCTCCAGGAACATGCCGGTGTTGGGCTTGCGGCAGGCGCAGTTCGAATCGGCGGCATGGGGACAGTAGAACAGCGCGTCGATGCGCCCGCCCAGGCGCCCTAGCGCCTTGTGCATCTTGTTGTGGATGGCGTTGAGCGTCGCCATGTCGAACAGGCCGCGCCCGATACCGGACTGGTTGCTCGCCACCACCACGCGGAAGCCTGCCTGGTTCAGCAGCGCAATCGCTTCCAGGCTGCCGGGGATGGGCTCCCATTCGTCCGGGCTTTTGATGAACTGGGCGGAATCGAAGTTGATCACGCCGTCGCGGTCGAGGATGACGAATTTCATGATCAGGCCGCCAGTTTGGAAATATCCGCGACCTGGTTCATCAGGTCGCCGAGCTGTTTGAGCAGCGCCAGCCGGTTATTACGCACCAGCAATTCGTCGGTCATCACCATCACCTCGTCGAAAAACGCGTCGACTTCGGCGCGCACCCCGGCCAGCGATGTCAGCGCGTCGGCGTAATCGCAGTTGTCGACTTGCGAGACCACGTTCGGCGTCAGGCGGGTCACCGCGTCGAACAGGGCTTTCTCGGCGCGCTCCTGCAACAGCGCGACGTCGGCCTGTCCGGCGGGCGCTTCGGTCTTCTTCAGGATATTCTGGATACGCTTGTTGGCCGCCGCCAGCGCCGCGGCTTCCGGCAGCTTGCGGAAGGCCCGCACCGCCAGGATGCGCGCGATCACCAGGTCGATCCGGGTGGGGTTCTGGCAGATCACCGATTCCACCTCGTCGGCCTCGAAATTGCGCTCGCGCAGGAAATTCTTCAGGCGCTCCAGCATGAAACCGTGGACATCCTGCGCCACGCTGTCCGCCAGCATTTCGCCGGGGAACAGGCTGCGGGTGAATTGCAGCAATTGCATCAGGTCGAGCGGCAAGCCTTTTTCGGCGAGGATACGCAACACGCCCAGCGCATGGCGGCGTAAACCGAAGGGGTCGCGGTCGCCGGTCGGCACCAGGCCGATGCCGTAGATGCCGATCAGCGTGTCGAGCTTGTCGGCCAGCGCCGCCGCCAGCCCGATGTTGTCGTCGGGCAAGGCATCGCCGGCGAAGCGCGGCTGGTAATGCTGTTCGATGGCGCGCGCCACGGCAGCGGGTTCGCCGTCGTGGGCGGCGTAATAGCGCCCCATGATGCCTTGCAGCTCGGGGAATTCGCCGACCATGTCGGTAAGCAGGTCGGCCTTGGCGAGATAGGCGGCACGTTCGGCCTGCTCGCTATCCGCCTTGAGTTGGCGGGCGATCTCGCCGGCCAGTTTTTTCACCCGCTGCACCCGTTCCAACTGGCTGCCGAGCTTGTTGTGGTAGACCACGTTGCCAAGTTTCTCGACGCGCGAGGCCAAAGTCGTTTTGCGGTCCTGATCGAAGAAGAACTTGGCGTCGGCCAGACGCGGGCGCACCACCCGCTCGTTGCCGCCGATGACCGTGCTCGGATCGGCAGGGCTGATGTTGGAGACGATCAGGAACTTGTTGGTCAGCTTGCCGCTGGTGTTCAGCAACGGGAAATACTTCTGGTTGGCCTTCATCGTCAGGATCAGGCATTCCTGCGGCACTTCCAGGAAGTTTTCCTCGAACTGGCCGATCAACACGTTAGGGCGCTCGACCAGCGCGGTGACTTCGTCGAGCAGGGCGGCATCCTCGATCGGCTGCACATCGCCGCCCACCTTGGCTGCCGCTGCGGCCAACTGGCGCACGATGTCGGCGCGGCGCTGGTCGAAGCTAGCAATCACCGCGCCCTCGCTCGCCATCTGCGCGGCATAGCTGTCTGCGTCCTTGATGACGATAGGGCTGACGGCGGCCTCGAAGCGGTGACCCTGGGTGGTGCGTCCCGCCGCGAGTCCCAACACGCCGAGCGGCACGATCTCCGTGCCGTGCAGCGCGACCAGGCCGTGGGCCGGGCGCACGAAGTTCACCGTGCTCCAGCCGTCGGCCAGTTGATAAGTCATTACCTTGGGAATCGGCAGCTTGGCGAGCGCTTCTTCGAGGGCTTTTTGCAAGGCCTCGGGAAGAGTCAGGCCGACACGCGTGGTCTTGGCAAACAAGGTTTCCGCCTTGCCGTCCAGGCGCTTGCTAAGGGCGTCCGCGCCCACCGCAGCCAAGTCGATGCCCAGCGCCGCCGCGCGCTTCAACAGCGCCTGGGTCGGCTTGCCGTCGGCGTCGAGACCGACGCTGGCGGGCATCAGCTTGACTTCGACCTGCTGGTCGGCAGCCTTGTCCATGACGCGTTCGACGTGCACCGCGAGACGGCGCGGCGAGGCGAAAGGGGTGCAAACCAGCGCAGCGCCGGCGATCAAGCCTTGGCTGCGCAGGGATTCGGCTATCGCCTGGGCAAAAAATTCCCCGAGTTTTTTCAGCGCCTTGGGCGGCAGTTCTTCGACAAATAATTCAACGAGCAGATTTTTCGTGGTCATGATCAGGCCGCCTTCTTTTCAAGCTGGGCCAGCACTTCGGCGGCATGTTCCGGTTTCGCCATCGGGAAGCCGCGCCGGGCGCGGCTCTCCAGGTAGCTCTGGGCGACGCTGCGGGCCAGGTTGCGGATGCGCCCGATATAGGCGGCGCGTTCGGTGACCGAGATCGCCCCGCGCGCGTCCAGCAGGTTGAAGGTGTGGCCGGCTTTCAGCACCTGCTCGTAGGCGGGCAGCGCCAATTGCCCTTCCATCAGGTGTTTGGCCTGTTTTTCGTGGGCATTGAAGGCGGTCAGCAAAAATTCCACGTCGCTGTGCTCGAAATTGTAAGTGGACTGCTCGACCTCGTTCTGGTGGTAGACATCGCCGTAGGTGAGGCCCTTGGTCCAGGTGAGGTCGAAAACGTTTTCCACCCCTTGCAGATACATCGCCAGACGTTCCAGACCGTAGGTGATCTCGCCGGTGATCGGCTTGCAGTCGATGCCGCCGACCTGCTGGAAGTAGGTGAACTGGGTCACTTCCATGCCGTTCAGCCATACTTCCCAGCCCAACCCCCAGGCACCGAGGGTGGGGTTTTCCCAGTCGTCCTCGACGAAGCGGATGTCGTTGCTTTTCAGATCGAAGCCCAGCGCTTCCAGCGAGCCCAGGTAAAGTTCGAGGATGTTTTCCGGGGCGGGTTTGAGCACCACCTGGAATTGATAGTAGTGTTGCAGACGGTTGGGGTTTTCGCCGTAGCGGCCGTCCTTGGGGCGGCGCGAGGGTTGCACATAGGCGGCGTTCCACGGTTCCGGGCCGAGGGCGCGCAGGAAAGTGGCGGTGTGGCTGGTGCCTGCGCCGACTTCCATGTCGTAAGGCTGGAGCAGCGCACAGCCGCGTTGCCCCCAGTAATTTTGCAGCGTGAGGATGATGTCCTGAAAAGTCAGCATGTAGTTCGTAAGCCGGATGACAAAGGATTGAATTCTACTGGTTTTCCGCAGGCGGCAAAACCCCGCGCAGCGCCCGCCGATTCGCTGCGGCGCGAAACCGTGGATTCACCCGCAGCAATTCCGTCCCAGGCGGTTGAAATAAGCTGGCAAAATAGCGCCACCAGGGCTTGCCAGCGCCCGCGCGGCTTTGTAAAATCACGTGGAAAATTTATCCCACGAGCAACATGCCGGTCGTCAATTCTTCGTTCTATCCGCAACAAAGACATATCGCCGCCTATGAAGCGGTCAAGGGCAGCCCCCCGCCCGCCCCGGCAGCAATCCCCAGCGTAACCGCCTCGCCCAGCAGCAAGGTCACGATCAGCGCGGAAGCTCATGCACTGAGCAGCGCCGCCAAGGCCAACGACCCGGTTGTCGCCGACGGGAAAAAACAATGGCATAGCAACAATGCGCGCTGGGAAGCGAAAATCGAAAATCTGCACGCCATCACCCGCCAGAACAATATCGCCCGTAGCGAAAAAAACAGTGCAGAGCACGCCGCCAGCATGGTGGAAAACAAGCAGATACAGGAAGCCGAGGTAAAAAAACAAGTTGCCGAGCGCACCCAGCTTCCGCCGCCCATTCCCGCACAGCTTCCGCCACCTCCACCGCCGCCCCCGCATGAAGCGCCGTCCGTGTCGGTACACGCCTGAGCGTTAGCCTGGATCGCCTCAGCGCAGAAATTTGTCGCCCAGTTCGAACAAACTGATAACGATTTCAAACAGGATCAACCCGATCACGTACCATTCCAGCTTGTGCAGTTGCTTGTTGTCCCACACATCGGCCAGGGTTTGCGCGGTATCCGAAATCAGCCCCAGCTTGCGATCCAGCGCCGATTGGCGTTCCTTCAGTTCGAATTCATCCTCCAGGCCGGCATACAGCCCTTCCAGATGCGAGTGATTCCATAGCGTTTCCGGCTTGTCGCCGATCTCGGCGCGCCCCACCATGCGATGCTGGATCAGCAGCATGTGGCCGATCTTGGATAGCAGCTTCCGCGAACCGGCACTCACTTTGCCGTGCGTCGCCAACTCCTGCGCCAGCGGCTCGATCTTGTCGAATTCCCCGGCAACTTTTTTCTCATAAAGAGAAAGCATCAGGTTCTTGCTCAAGGCATCCGCGATGACCTGCAATTTCTCCAGCGAAACATCGTCCAGAGAAACCGCGCCGCTTTGCACCTTGATGCTGCTCCTGCCGCAGTGGATTTCCAGAGTTTCCATCTCCGGCATCTGATAGGGATTGGTCAGCAACGGCTTGAGGGATTCGACAAACCGGACTTCGTCCCGGTCGTTTACCCCAAACAGCACTACCACGCCGTAACGGAACAGCACCGCGACGCCGCCCTGCGCATCCACCTCCAGCGTCAACGGGGTGGTCGCCAGGCAGTCGGCGATCTTGAATGATTTCAAGTCCAGCCGGTCGCCCAGCAGCAACCCATGCGCCTTCAGCTCAGCTCGGTTTTTCAGCAACAGTTCCATGAACGCACGGACGCCCTCCAGATCAGCGATAACGCAGCATATTGCGCCGGGTTCGCAGCGTCAAACAGATTGGGTCGCTACTGGCAATTATTGCAGCTTCGTCAACCGTCACGAGGACAGCCGCGTTAACGTCTTCATGGTGGATGGCCACCGTTTGAAGATGGAGAGATGAGATGGGCAGTCTGAGTACCGAATCGGTTGAGGAGTTTCTGGATTCCCTGAAACAAGCCGCTGTCGAAATCAGCAACGAAGCGGAATTGCGCGAACGCCTGATGGAAGCACAGCGCTGGCGCTTCGCCTTTACCACGCTGGCCTCGAACGGGCGTTCGCTGGGCATACGTTTTGAAGATCGCAGCGGCGGCTCAAACGTGGAAAAAATTCACCGCACCTTCGTCGACTTCCAGTTTCCCGAACAGTTCGAAGCCGCCTTCATCGCCAGCCTCAAGGCCAGCCACTAATAGCCGATACCGCCAAATCAGGCGTCTGAATCAGCAAGGATTTACCGTATTCCACAATGGAAGCAGGCTCACCAAAAGGTGGGCCTTTTGTTTTTTTGGAGCAGGTCAGGTCGCGACGGGCAACGCGAACTTGAGATGACTGCCGCAGCCCACCCGGCAATCCGAAGCGCCGAAACCCGGCACGATCACATCCCCCACCGTTGCCTGATTCAGCACGCATTCGGCAACCGCCGAACGCCGCACTTCGCTGACCGTCACGCCCGGCGCGGCCAGCAGGTAATCGATATGCCAACGCAGCCGCTTGTCGCGTCGCAAGTGGCGCGCAATGCGGGCTTCGAAATTGCGCCGGGCGGAACCGGTATAAACGTAATCCCCCGCCGGAAAATCGAATTCACCCAGCTGGCCGATGCGGACGCGTAGCGGCTGGGCAAGGTGGATGAAGAGCTGGTAGCTGGTAAACGGCAGCAAATCAGGCTCCGCATATTCCGCTAGACCCGCACCGGGCGGCTGGGCCAGCGCTTGCAACAGCGCTTTCAGCAATTGCCAGCAGCGCGCGACCGAGGCGATCTCGACGCCTTCGCCGGGCGCATGAGCGCCGCGGATGCCGGGACCGAAGGAAATCATCTCCAGGTACGGATGACTGGCCGCGAGCAGGCCGCATTCCAGTCCCGCGTGTATCACTTGCAGGCTCGCCGGCTGGCCGAATTGCGCGGCATACACCTCCCGGCACAAGGCGAGCAGCGCGGATGACGGGTTCGGCGTCCAGCCCGGATAAGCGCCGTCCTTCCCGGCCTGCATTCCAAAGGACGCGGCATGTGCGACCAGCTCGTCGGCCAGCGCATCGGCGCGCGCGTCGTGTAGCGAACGCACCTTGAAGGTAGCGCGGAACGCGCCCTGTTCCAGCGCAAGCACGCCGAGATTGTCCGACGTGTCGGTCACACCGGGAAAATCGTCGCTGAGGCGCGCCACGCCGTTGGCAGCGCTGCCGAGGTAATCGAGCAGCCGCTGCCGATCCTCGCGACTGACGGCCTTGCGCGACAAAGATTCAACACCTACAAAACCATCTCCTCCCCCTGCCAGGGGGAGGGCTAGGGAGAGGGTAGAAACATCCCCATCCAGCGCAGGTAATTCCCGCCAAACCGCCAGCGCCACCCGCGCATCCGCCTCCGCAAAGCGTTCCCGCCACGCCGCATGTTTGCGTTGCGCCCATGCTTCCAGTTGCGCCGCCTCTCCAGCAGGCAATGCGAACAGCGCGACCGCCTCGCGCGGAATCGCGTTGCGCGCCGTGCCGCCTTGCATGGCGATCAGGCGCACATCAAAATCACAAGCCAGTTCGCCCAACGCCTCCGCCAGCAGCTTGATCGCGTTACCGCGCCCGAGATGGATGTCGATGCCGGAATGACCGCCGCGCAGACCGGACACCTCCAGGCGCATCGTCACGTAGCCCGGCGGCAACTCTTCCAGTTCGCAATCGTCGCGCACCGCCACGTCCACCCCGCCCGCGCAGCCCAGGTAGAAATGCCCCCACTCCTCGGTATCGAGGTTGACCAGCATCCTGCCCTGCAAGGTGCCGGGCGCCAGCCCGCGCGCGCCGTCCATGCCGGATTCCTCGTTGACGGTGAGCAGCACCTCCAGCGGCGGATGGATCAGGCCCGGCTCTTCCAGCGCGGCCAGCGCCAGCGCCACCCCGATGCCGTTGTCCGCGCCCAGCGTGGTGTCCTCCGCCACCACCCAGCCGTCGCGCACCGACGCCCGGATAGCGTCGCGCTCGAAATCGTGGCGCGTACCGGCGTTGGCCTGGCACACCATGTCGAGATGGCCTTGCAGGATCACGCCGGGCATGGACTCGCAGCCGGGGCTGGCGGGCTTTCTCAGGATCAGGTTGCCAACGCCGTCGACCACGGCCTCGATGCCGCGTTCCTGCGCCCAGCCGACCAGATGTTCAATCAGCGCCGCCTCGTGCAGCGAGGGGCGCGGGATTTCACATAGCGTGGCGAAGTGCGACCAGACGAAACGGGGTTGCAGATTCTCGAGAGAGGGCAGCATGATAGGGGCGGATGGTCTGCGCTGTATCGGGGTTTTGGTAGGGCACAATAAGCGAAGCGCATTGCACCGGATGTTTGATGTTCACATGCGGCGCAATGCCTGCTGGTTATTGCACTCTACGTCGGCTGTTGGTCAGCCTTTGTTGGAGTAGTGTCGGTCTTGCGCACGACAAACGGCGTACCGGTTTGCTCGGCGAGTTGGCGCGCCTTTTCGGCAGCGCGCATCAACGCTTGCGGGACTTTTTGCAGGTCGGGGTCTTTCGAGTGGGAAACGGGGGCTTTCATGTCCATCAACTTTCATCCAGCAAAATGGGCGGGGCGTCGGTCGGCAAGAATTCGCGGGCAAAGGTCGTTTTCCCAACGCCGTTCGGCCCAGCGATAATGACGATGCGCTTGTTGAATCCTAGGATACTCATACTTTCTTAACTTACTGTGTGAAAACTGCGGTCTGCCCCAGATTGTTCCTCTGACTCGTTTGTTGAAGATACCTGCTTTTGAAGCGTAGGGAGTCGCAAGCCCACCCCGGTCTACCGCACTATTGGCCTAAATCAATTTCCAACGTCTGCTCATATCTCTTTAAGCGATCAGCCTTCAATTTATCGGACAAATCCGACATCAGGGCAGTAATGCGACCCGGCTCCAAGTCCTTCCATTCGCGAACATTGGACATAACCTCATGAAATGCACTTTCTTTAAGTCTATGGCCTAACTGGATACCAAAAACACTAGGGAAAATACTTTTGAAGCTGGCCCGAACTTGTGCGCAATTTGGTGACATAGCAATAAAGTTCAAGATGTATTCCGGCCTCATAATGTACTGAGAGCGTTTGCTACTAATGATATCCACGGTGTGTTTAAGCACTTTCGTCTGATTTGTCATCCACCAAGTCTTCAAACCATATTCCGAGACAGAACTCGTTTCCTTATTCTTAGACCTGAGTCCATATATTCCGTGAACTAGTGTAGTGCTTGCGAAATGTTTGAACTACGAGACACGATGTTTGTCCTATTC
>CALMWM010000192.1 GCA_937873435.1 uncultured Gallionellaceae bacterium | reverse complement strand
GGGCGAGTAAGGCGAGTTTTTATTCCCCTGGGTGGCTGCTTCGGATGGAAGGATGGGTAATTGGCTGCTAGCATGTGATATGTTCCAAAAACCCATCAATACGCCCGGAAACCGGTCATGCGTTTCAAAATTACCCTGATTGCCCTTCTAGTCTGGTCGGTCGGAGTCGCGGCTTCTCTGTGGACGCAGCAAACCCTGTTACAGCGCGCCGCCGTGGAGCTGGCGCGCAACGATGCGATTGCCAACCTGCGCAAGGATATGGCCATACGCAAATGGGCTTCGTCCATGGGGGGCATCTTCGTCTACGACGACAAGGTCAAGGATGCCCCCAACCTCGCCGAACAGGAGCGGGTTGTCGCCCAACGAAACACCGGCGAACAAATCCGGCTAGTTTCCCTGGCGCCCATCCATGTGCTGCTCGGCATTCAGCAAACCCATGAAAAAGAATACGGCATCAAGGAGCGCCTGACTTCCCTGCAGTTGCGCAATCTCGACAATTCGCCCGACGATTGGGAGCAGAAGGCGCTGAAGAATTTGCAGGAAGGCGCCAAAGTTGTTTCGGAAGTCACAAAGGAAAAAGGCGGGCACGGACTTTTGCGCCTGATGTTGCCCATGCAGATGGACAAGGAATGCCTGGAATGCCATCGCGACACCCTGGTGCCGGTCGGCGGGCTGCGCGGCGGCGCGGCGATTACCATAGACCTCGGTAAATATCACAAAGCCCAGGAGCCGACCTGGCGTGCCGTTCAATACGGCCACCTGGCGATCTGGCTATTCGGGATCGCCGCGATCTTGACCATCTTCGCCATCGCCCGCAAACGCGCCATCGAGCAGGAATGCGCCGAAGAAGACCGGCGCGAGGCCGAACTGGCGTTTTCCAGCATGTCCGAGGGCGCGGTGATTACGGATGTGCGCGGGAAAGTCCTGTGGGTCAACGATGCCTTCTGTGCGATCAGCGGTTATTCCCGCGACCAGGTCATCGGCAATACTCCCAGCATTCTCAAATCGGGACGCCATGACGACGCATTCTATCGCGACATGTGGACCCGGCTGACGGCAAAAGGGCAATGGCGCGGAGAAATCTGGAATAAGCGCAAATCGGGCGAGATCTACCCGGAAGAGCTCAACATCCACTCGCTGAAGGATGGCGCGGGAAGAACCCACCGTTATGTCGCCATTTTTTCCGACATAACCGAACGCAAGCGTTCCGAATTGGCATTGCAACAAGCGGGACGTCTGGCGCAGGCGATCACCGATGCGCAGTCCCGTTTCATCGCCAATGCTCCCCCTGGAGAAGTGTTTCAACCGGTTCTCGAAACGGCCATTGCTGTGACGCAAAGCGAAGTAGGGCTGGTCGCGAAACGGCACCATGATCGGGACGGGCTGCCTTACCTGAAGGTACATGCCATTTCGAATGTCCCCATGACCGAGGAAATGCAGCAACTCTACGAGAAAAATCTGGCGCAGGGTTTTGAGTTCCACAACCTGGATACCCTCCTGGGTTCGCCGCTGAAAAACGGTGCAACCGTCATCAGCAACGATGTCGCCCACGACCCCCACGCGCCCGGCCTCCCGCCCGGCCACTTCCCCGTCCGGACTTTCCTCGGTTTGCCCTTGAAGAAGGACGATGCCGTTATCGGCATGATCGCGGTAGCCAACCGTGTGGAGGGATACGACGACACGACCATCCAGCAATTGACCCCGCTGCTGTCCACCGCCGCCACGCTAATCAACGCCGACAACATCAAGGCATCCCACGACGAGGCGCTCAAAACGCTGGAGGAGGCCCAGCATATTGCCCACTTGGGCAGCTGGGAGCTGGATTTACGCACCCATGTGCTGTCCTGGTCGGACGAAGTATTCAACATCTTCGGCATCAATCGAAAACACTTCACCGCCAGCTACGAAGCTTTCCTCGAACGCATCCACCCCGACGACCGCGAGAAGGTCGACCGGGCTTATACCGAGTCGGTCGATCTCGGCACATCATATGAAGTCGAGCACAGGATTGTGCTGGAAGACGGCACGATCCGTTGGGTACTGGAGCGCTGCGGCCACGAAACCAATGAACAGGGCAAGGTGGTGCGCTCCCTGGGAACCATATTGGACATCACCGAACGCAAGCGTATCGAAGACGCACTGCGCGCGGCGGAACAGTCGCTCACGGAAATAAATCGAAACCTCGAAAACCGCGTGCATGACGAGGTTGCCAAGAACCGCGCAAAGGATCACCTGCTTATCCAGCAATCCCGCCTCGCTGCGATGGGCGAAATGGTGCACAACATCGCCCACCAGTGGCGGCAACCCCTGAATACGGTAAATCTTATCCTGGCGAACATCCAGGATTCTTACCATTACGGCGAATTGGACGACGCAACCATGAGCCAGGCGGTGGAGGACGGCAACTACCAGATCCAGAAGATGTCCACCACCATTGACGATTTCCGCAACTTCTTTCGTCCCGACAAGGAGAAAAAAGCCTTCAAGTTGGCGGAAGCCGTGCGCGAGGCCTTGTCGCTGCTGGATGCCAGCCTTCACAGCCACAGGATCGAGGTGACCGTCGAAGAAGCGGACCAGTTGGAAATCCTGGGTTACGAAAATGAATGTGCCCAGGTCTTGCTCAACCTCCTCAACAATGCCAAGGAAGCGATTATGGCGCACGGTGTCGCGAACGGTCTGATCGTTATCCGCATCGCGCGGGACGACGGCAATGCGAAGGTCACTATTCGCGACAACGGCGGCGGCATTCCGCCGGACGTCATGGAACAGATTTTCGAGCCATATTTTTCGACCAAGGAAAGGGGTACTGGGATCGGCCTGTACATGTCGAAAATGATCATCGAAAAAAGCATGGACGGCAGAATCACCGCGGGAAATATCGACGACGGCGCTGAGTTTACGGTGATTTGTCCGCTACTACGCGAGTTGGGGCAGTAAGGTTTTGATTGGTCGCGCAACGCGTTTTACACGGTCGGGGCGATTCGACGGCATTGCCGGGCTTGATCAGCCTCGCCAGGATGAGTCCGGTACCAGCGAAACCACGCCTATCCCAAATTGGCCGTGCTTTCCTGCGCAAGGCGCTTTCGCCCCATCAGGGCCTTGATGCGCAAGCTCAATTCAGGCAAAACTTTTGACCCCGCATTGCCTGGAATTTGACGGGGATAACAGTATCTACATGGAGCAGTGCTGAGATAGACCGTCTTGATTAATTCATCTGCGCCGGGTGATTCTTGCCGGAAACATTGATGATCGGAGATGGTCGGCTGACATGGTAGCCTTGGGCGTAATCGATACCCAGGCGGCATACTTCGGCCAGGGTTTCGCCGTCCTCGACATATTCGGCGATGGTCTTGACGCCCAGTTCCTTGGCCAGGGTGACGATGCTCTTGACGAAAGCCAGGTAGACCTCGTCGGTCAGCATGTTCCTGATGAATTCGCCTTCGATCTTGATGTAATCGACCGGGAAGCGCTTGATGTATTGGTAGGATGAATATCCCGAGCCGAAGTCGTCGATGGCGAAGCTGAATCCCTGAAGCTTGAGGTCGAGTACGAATTTTTCCAGCAGGCTGAGGTTGCTGACGGTTTCCCGTTCGGTGATTTCGAATACGATGCGGCTCGGCGCGATGCCGAATTCCACTGCCAGGCGATGCACGCGTGCCACGTATTCCCCAACGATGAGCGCCTTGGGCGAGAGGTTGACGAACAGCATTCCCTGGTAGCCCTGTTCCTTGATCTGGATGAAGGCTTTTTCGATCAACTGGTAGTCCATCTTGTGGGCGACCCCCATGATTTCGGCTTCTTCGATGAAATCGTTGGCGGTGACGATTTTGTCGCCCAGCTGGATGCGCATCAGCAGTTCGTGGATCACCATTTCGCCGGTGGCAGCGTTGCAGATGGGTTGGAAATAAGGCACGATTTTCTCTTGATCCAGCGCATTCTGGATCATGATGCTCTTTTCACCGGCCTGCCGGAACACCTCCGCCATTTCTTCTTCGCTGGGAATGGCGATAGCGTTTTTCCCCGACTTCTTGGCCTTGTACATCATGTTGTCGGCAACCAGGAAAAGATCCTTGGGGTTGTCGCCATGGTTCGGGAAGATCGCGATGCCGATAGAGGTGGTGGGCTTGAGCTTGTTGCCGTCCGGCGTTTCCATGGAAAAGCCCTCCAGCAATTCCGCGATGCGTTGCGCCACCAGGTGGGCCTGGGTGTCGTTGGCCTCGGGCAGAATGATGCAGAATTCATCGCCGCCGTAACGCGCCAGGATGTCGCCGTCCCTGACCGCCCTGTGCAGCAACTCGGCGAACGCCCGCAGAAATTCGTCGCCGAAGTGATGGCCGTAGCGGTCGTTGACCGCCTTGAAGTTGTCCATGTC
>CALMWM010000191.1 GCA_937873435.1 uncultured Gallionellaceae bacterium | reverse complement strand
AGAAAGCCGCGGCCTGCCGCGGCTTTTGCTTTCTGCCTTAAAATTCCCCGCTTAGGCGGGTGTAGTTCAATGGTAGAACGGCAGCTTCCCAAGCTGCATACGAGGGTTCGATTCCCTTCACCCGCTCCAGAATTCATTCCCGCCTCAGGATTGTGCACATGAACAAAACCCTGAAATTTGGTCTGATTTTTGCCGGCGTTATTCTCGTCGTTTTTCTTGCGCTCGTCGCGTTGCTTGCCGCCCCCTTCAATCCGAACGATTACAAGTCGCTGATCGTCAAGCTGGTGCAGGAGAAAAAGCAGCGCACCCTGAAGCTCGACGGCGACATCAAGCTGACCTTTTTCCCTCGCATCGGCGCCGATCTCGGCAAGCTTTCCCTGAGCGAGCACGGCAGCGACAAGGAGTTCGCCGCCATCGACAGCGTTCGGGTGTCTCTCGCACTGTTGCCGCTGCTGAAGAAACAACTGGTGGTGGATCGTATCCGGCTGGATGGCATACGCGCCAGGCTGGTGCGCTATCCCGACGGCAGCACCAGCATCGACGACCTGTTGAAAAAGGAGGATGACTCGTCGCAGCAATTCCTGTTCGATGTCGAAGGCGTCAGCGTCACCCGCGCCGCGTTTTCTTTCGACGACCGGATGGCCGCGCGGAAACTGGATATTTCCGCTCTGGAATTCGAATCCGGGCGCTTGGCCAACAACCGGCCCGGCAAGATCGACCTGAAATTCGCCTTGCAGGGCGATAACCCGAAGATCGACGCTCAGGTGGCGCTGACCAGCGGCCTGCTGTTCGATATCGAGACCAAAGCCATCGCGCTGGATGCGCTGACGGTATCCCTGACCGGCAAGCGCGGCAGCGATAAGCTGGATATTCGTTTGGCCTCGCCGAAATTCGAACTGGGGCCGGAGCGTGTCGCCGGCAAGATCGACTTGGCAGTGAAATTGACGCAGCCCAAGGGCAATCTGGATCTGGTGTTGAGCGTACCGGCCTTGACCGGCAAAGGGAACGCTTATCGAGCCGATGATTGCACGCTGGAGGTCAACGGCCAGCAAGGCGGCAACACCATCAAGAGCAAGATCGCCAGCCCGTTCAGCGCCGATCTGGAGGCGCGCCGGTTCAGTCTGGATAAACTGTTTGTCAGCCTCGTGCTCAGCGGTTCGGACATGCCCAGGGCGCTCGACGTGAATCTGGGCGGTGCGGCCCGGCTCGACCTCGCCAAGCAGGATGCGCGCCTGGAGCTGGCCGGCAAGATCGACGACAGCCCGCTCAAGGCCAAACTCGGTGTCAGCCGTTTCGATGCGCCGCTTTATGATTTCGACATCGTTATTGATCAGCTCGATGTCGACCGCTACCTGCCGCCTGCCAAGCCCGATGCGAAGCAGCCGGAAAAGCCGCTGGATTTCGGCTTCCTGAAAAACCTCAATGCCAACGGTCAACTCAGCATCGGTGTGCTCAAGGTCGCCAATATCAAGTCCTCCAACCTCAAGCTCAAGGTCAAGGCGGGTGACGGCAGCCTGAACGTCGCGCCGATTTCGGCGAATTTCTACCAGGGAATGCTGAATGGCGCGCTCTCCCTGCAAGGCGCCGGAACGCCCCGCGTGGCGCTGAAGCAGAATCTGGCCGGAGTCAGCGTCGGCCCGTTGCTGAAGGACGCGGCCCATGTCGATATGCTGGAAGGGCACGGCAGTGTGGACCTCGATGTCAGCGCCCAAGGCGCCACCGTCAGCGCCATGAAGAAATCACTGCAAGGCCGCGCCGCGCTCGACCTGCACGACGGCGCGCTGAAAGGCATCGACATCGCCGCCGCAATCCGCAGCGCCAAGGCCAGGCTCGGTACGCTTCGGGGTGAATCCAGTCAGGCCGCCAACGCCGCCGATAAGACCGATTTTTCGGAGTTGAAAGCCAGTTTCAGGATCGACAACGGGGTTGCCCGCAACGACGACCTCTCCGCCAAGTCGCCGTTGCTGCGTTTGGTCGGCAATGGCGACGTGAACATCGGCGAGAGCGCGGTGAATTATCTCGCCAAGGCAACGGTGGTCGCTTCGCTGGAAGGCCAGGGCGGCAAGGAGTTGTCGGCGCTCAAAGGGTTGACGGTGCCGGTGCGCGTAAGCGGGCCGTTCAGCGCATTGAAATACAGCCTGGATTTCAATGCGCTGGCCTCTGCGGCGGTGAAGCAGAAGGTCGAGCAGAAAAAAGAGGAAATCAAGTCGCGTCTTGGCGAAGAACTGAAGGGCGGCCTGAGAGGGCTATTCAGGTAGTTGCCGTTCTGCAAGCTCCAGTTTCACGATATTCTGCCCCGGCAATTCGGCGGTTTTCGCACCCTCTCCATTCTCTAGTCTTCCCATGATAGAATCCTGATCTTTTAATAAAGATCCCGAACCATGTTTAGTTCAAGCCAAACCATCGAAAAATTCGACCCCGAACTGTGGACGGCGATGCAGGACGAGCGCCGCCGCCAGGAAGACCATATCGAGCTGATCGCCTCGGAAAACTACGCCAGTCCGGCGGTGATGGAGGCCCAAGGTTCGGTGCTGACCAACAAATACGCCGAAGGTTACCCCAGCAAACGTTATTACGGCGGTTGCGAATACGTCGATGTCGCCGAGCAGTTGGCGATCGACCGCGCCAAGGCGCTGTTCGGCGCCGAATACGCCAACGTCCAGCCGCATTCCGGCTCGCAGGCCAATGCGGCGGTTTACATGGCGATGCTCAAGCCCGGCGATACCATCCTCGGGATGTCGCTGGCGCACGGCGGCCATTTGACCCACGGCGCCTCGGTCAATTTCAGCGGCAAGGTGTTCAATGCGGTGACCTACGGCTTGAACGACAAGGAAGAAATCGACTACGACGAAGTTCAGCGTCTGGCGACCGAACACAAGCCGAAAATGATCGTGGCCGGGGCTTCTGCGTATTCCCTGGTGATCGACTGGAAACGTTTCCGCAAGATCGCTGACAGCGTCGGCGCTTACCTGTTCGTGGATATGGCGCACTATGCCGGCCTGGTGGCCGCCGGCCTGTATCCGAATCCGGTGGGTATCGCTGATTTCGTGACCAGCACCACCCACAAGACCCTGCGCGGCCCGCGCGGCGGCTTGATCCTGTCCAGCCTGGCGCACGAAAAAGCGCTCAACTCGGCGATTTTCCCCAACATCCAGGGCGGCCCGCTGATGCACGTGATCGCCGCCAAGGCGGTGGCTTTCAAAGAAGCGGCGAGCAAGGAGTTCAAACGCTACCAGGAACAGGTTATCGAGAATGCCCAGGTGATGGCCAAGGTGCTCAAGGAACGCGGTCTGCGCATCGTTTCCGGGCGTACCGAGTCGCATGTATTCCTGGTCGATCTGCAACCCAAGAATCTCACCGGCAAGGACGCGGAAGCCGCGCTCGGCAAGGCGCATATCACCGTCAACAAGAACGCGATCCCCAACGATCCGCAAAAGCCTTTCGTCACCAGCGGCATCCGCATCGGCACCCCGGCGATGACCACCCGCGGCTTCACGGAGATTGAGGCGGAACATCTCGCCAACCTGATCGCCGACGTGCTCGACGCCCCTCACGACGAGGCGGTGCTGGCTCACGTGGCGAAGGAAGCCCAGGCGATGTGCGCCAAGTATCCGGTGTACGGCAAGTAAGGGGAGGCAGGCGATGGGCGATGCGCGCGCGCATTTGCCCCTCACCGCTTACCCGTCGCGGATGATCTAAAAATGAAGTGTCCCTTTTGCGGTTCGACCGATACCCAGGTGATTGATTCCCGCGTCAACGAGGAAGGCGACAGCATCCGTCGCCGCCGTCGTTGCGCCGGATGCGACAAGCGTTTCACCACCTACGAAACCGCCGAACTGCGGATGCCGCAGGTGGTCAAGCAGAATGGCAGCCGCGCCGACTTCGTCCGGGAAAAAATCCGCACCAGCTTCATGCGTGCGCTCAACAAGAGGCCGGTTTCCACTGAGCTGATCGATAGCGCGATCCAGCATATCGAGCAGAAAATCCTCAGCCTGGGCGAGCGCGAAATCCCGTCGCGCCAGATCGGCGAAATGGTGATGAGCGAGTTGCGTAAACTCGACAAAGTGGCATATATCCGCTTTGCCTCGGTGTATCGCAGTTTTCAGGATGTGGACGACTTCCGCGACGTGATCCGGGACTTGTAGCCGTGTTCAGCGCTGCCGACCACGAATACATGGCGCGTGCCTTGCGGCTCGCGGAAAAGGGGTTGTGTACCACCACCCCCAATCCCCGTGTCGGTTGCGTGATCGTCAAGGATGGCGCGGTGGTCGGCGAAGGCTGGCATGAACGCGCCGGCGAGCCTCATGCCGAGGTTCATGCGCTGCGCGTGGCCGGCGAGGCGGCACGCGGCGCGACGGTCTACGTGACGCTGGAGCCGTGCAGCCACCACGGACGCACGCCGCCCTGCGCGCAGGCGCTGATCGTTGCAGGGGTGGCGCGGGTGGTCGCGGCGATGAAAGACCCCAATCCGCTGGTGGCTGGCGAAGGCCTGGATTTGTTGGAACGCGCAGGGATAGCTGCCGAGCATGGCTTGCTCGAAGAACAGGCGCACGAGTTGAATATCGGCTTCGTTTACCGGATGACCTGCGGGCGTCCCTGGGTGCGTCTGAAAACCGCCGCCAGCCTGGACGGCAAGACGGCGCTCAACAACGGCGTCAGCCAGTGGATCACCGGGGAGGAGGCGCGGCGCGACGTGCATCGTCTGCGTGCCCGTTCCTGCGCGGTGCTGACCGGCATCGGCACGGTGCTGGCGGACGATCCGCAAATGAACGTGCGTGCCGTGGAAACGCCGCGCCAGCCCTTGCGCATCGTGGTGGATAGCAGGCTGAGAATGTCGCCGTCGGCGAAGATGCTGACGGAGGGCAAAACGCTGATCGTCACCGGCAACGATAACCACGAGAAAATGGATGCGTTGTTCCAGGCCGGTGCCCGGATGCTGATCCTGCCGCTCAAGGACGGACGCATCGATCTCAGGCAAATGCTCGACGAATTGGCCAAGCAAGGGGTCAACGAAGTGATGGTCGAAGCTGGGCGTACCTTGAGCGGGGCGATGTTGCAGGCCGGTCTGGTCGACGAACTGGTAATTTACCTGGCGCCGCTGCTGTTAGGCGACAAGGCGCGCGGCATGTTCGACCTGCCCGAACTGAGCGAAATGGCGGGCAGGGAATTGCGGATTAAAGATATTGGCATGGTGGGGCGCGATCTGCGGATTCGCGCCGTCCCTTTGGAATAAGGAGAGTTAATGTTTACCGGAATTATCCAGGCAGTCGGCAAGATTACCGACGTTGAGCCGCTACAGCAGGGGGTGCGCCTGACGGTGGACGGCAGCGGGCTGGCATTGAGCGATGTGGCGGTGGGCGACAGCATCGCGCATAACGGCGTGTGCCT
>CALMWM010000190.1 GCA_937873435.1 uncultured Gallionellaceae bacterium | reverse complement strand
TCAAGTGGTATCCTGATGACTTTCCAAATTATTTTAGTGTCGGTGTCAGGTGGGGCGTAAGGGCCTGAAGCAGCTGATGGAATATCCTGGGGCTGCCGGCGACGATGTTGCCGCTATCCAGGTGATTTTCGTTGCCGCTGAAATCGCTGACCAACCCGCCGGCTTCCTGAACCAGCAAACATCCGGCAGCAATATCCCATTTGCTCAGACCGATTTCCCAGAAGCCATCGAGACGGCCCGCCGCTGTATAGGCGAGGTCGAGCGCGGCCGAACCGGGCCGGCGCACGCCCGCGGTCTTTTGCAGCATGTCGCGCAGCATCGCCATGTAGGGGTCGAGATGGGTGAAATCGCGGAAGGGGAAACCGGTACCGATCAATGCTTCGTCAAGCTGCTTGCGCTTGCTGACACGCAGACGCCGTTCGTTGAGAAAGGCGCCCCCGCCACGGCTGGCGGTAAACAGGTCGTTGCGATTCGGGTCGTATATCACCGCCTGCGACAATACTCCCTTGTGGGCCAACGCGATCGAAACCGCATATTGCGGAAAGCCGTGGAGAAAATTGGTGGTGCCGTCGAGCGGGTCGATGATCCACTCATATTCCGACTCCCCTTGCGCGCCGCTTTCTTCTGCTAAAATCGCGTGCTTTGGGTAGGCTTGGAGCAATGTTTCGATGATGGCGGCCTCGGCGGCCTGATCCACCTCGCTAACGAAATCGTTATGGTTTTTGCTGGTAACAGTGAGCGAGTCGAGATCGCGGGTGGCGCGGTTGATGACGCCGCCAGCGCGGCGTGCGGCCTTGACCGCGATAGTGAGCATGGGATGCATGTGTAAAGAACTTCCAGTCGAATGCGAAATTTGCCAGCTATTTTACTACATCCAGTGAGGCTAGCCTCTAGTCACTGAAAAATATGAAAAATACCGATTCTTCATTGGGGGGGCTCGATCGTGTGCGGGTCGTGCTAAACCGTCCTTCGCATCCCGGCAATATCGGCGCGGCGGCGCGGGCGATGAAAACCATGGGCTTATCTCGCTTCTATCTCGTCGAGCCACGGCGTTTTCCCGATGCCGAGGCGACCACGCGCGCCTCGGGCGCGCTGGACGTGCTCGAACAGGCGACAGTCTGTGCCTCGCTGGATGAGGCGCTGGCCGGCACGGTGCTGGCGGCGGCACTGACGTCGCGCCGCCGCGATTTGTCGTTGCCGCCTTTGACGCCGCGCGAGGCCGCGCCGCAAATTCTGGCGGAGACTGTGCTGGGCGAGGTCGCGCTAGTATTTGGCGCGGAAACCAGTGGATTGACCAACGACGAGTTGGATCGTTGCCAGATGATGGTGATGATCCCCGCCAATCCCGATTATGCCTCGCTCAATCTGGCGGCTGCGGTACAAGTGCTCTCTTATGAGCTGCGCACGGCATCCCAGGTCGGTACAGGGCCGGCAGCAGAGCCGGGAAATTGGGCGGGGCTGGAGGAAATCGAGGGCGTTTTCGGGCATCTCGAACAGGTTATGATCGCCAGCGGCTTTCTCGATCCGGCTAGTCCGAAACGCTTGATGCACCGATTGCGGCGCTTGTTTGCGCGTACCCGGCTGGAGCGCGAGGAAGTCAATATTCTGCGCGGCATCCTGACCTCGCTAGACCCGCGTGGAAAGACCCATGCGCAGAAAAAATAGTTGACTCGCCGAGTCCACAATATAATATTAGTGCTTTCTAAAATTTTGGTTTGAAGCGTGTTCAATCACCTGCGCGAAGATATTTCGGTCGTATTTGAACGAGACCCGGCGGCACGATCCACCTGGGAGGTGCTGACCACCTATCCGGGCGTTCATGCGTTGCTGATCTATCGCATGTCCTGGCGTTTGTGGGCCATGGGGCTGAAGTGGCCGGCGCGCTATTTGTCCTTCCTCGGGCGCTGGCTGACCGGTATTGAAATTCACCCCGGTGCGACCATCGGACGGCGTTTTTTTATCGACCACGGCATGGGGGTGGTGATCGGCGAGACCGCCGAAATCGGCGACGATTGCACTTTGTATCACGGCGTGACGCTGGGCGGCACGTCATGGCGCCAAGGCAAGCGCCACCCCACGTTGGGGCGGGGTGTGGTAGTGGGGGCGGGCGCCAAGATCCTCGGCCCGATCATTATCGGCGAGGGCGCCAAGATCGGTTCCAATGCGGTGGTGGTGAAAGATGTCCCGCCGGGCGCGACGGCCGTCGGTATTCCGGCACGGATTCTGGGGAGCAGCAAGGCCGATCAGCGCGAAAACCGGGCGCAACAGATGGGTTTTTCCGCCTACGCGATTAGCGACGACATGAACGATCCCATCGTCAAGGCCATCCACGCCATGCTCGATCACGCCTCGGTGACGGACCAGCGTATCGGCCTGATACTCGGGCAGATGAAAAAATGCGGCATGGAGATCGAGCAGGATGCGGCGGTTGCGGATGCATTCGATGTAAATTATCTGAATAAAATAGTTGATTAAAATAATAAGGTATTGTACAGTTTGACCATGTTTTCCATTGGGGGTAATTAGAATGCGCTTAACAACCAAAGGCCGCTTTGCGGTCACCGCAATGCTGGACCTGGCCATGCGTCAGGGTAACGGTCCGGTGACGCTGGCCGGCATCAGCGAACGGCAGAGAATTTCCCTGTCCTACCTCGAACAACTTTTCGGCAAGCTGCGCCGTTATGGACTGGTGGAAAGCGTGCGCGGTCCGGGCGGCGGTTATTACCTGGCCAAGCCGACGGACGACATCGCGGTATCCGACATTATCCAGGCGGTGGACGAGCCGATGGACGCCACGCAATGCGGCGGTCTGGGCAATTGTCACGATGAGCACGCCTGTATGACCCACGACTTGTGGATTACCCTGAACGCAAAGATTTTCGAGTACCTGTCCTCGGTCAGCTTGACCCAGTTGGCGGCCAAGCAATGCGCAGGAAAGTCTGCGCCGCACGGTGACGACAAGATCAAGCGGCCTTCGCGTCAAGGCAAGAATGTCGCCAGTATACTTTGACCACAACGCCACCACCCCGCTCGACGAGCGGGTGTTGGCGGCGATGTTGCCTTATTTTCGCGAACATTTCGGCAATCCGTCCAGCCGTCACGAATATGGCCGCGAAGCACGCCGTGCCGTGGATGGCGCGCGCGAGCAGGTAGCCGATGCGCTGGGTGCGCACCCTTCCCAAGTGATATTCACCAGCGGGGGGAGCGAAGCGAACAATTTGGCGATCAAAGGCGCGGCTGCCGGTTTGACGCCGTCGCAACTGGCGATCAGCGCTATCGAGCATCCATGCGTAGCCAAGCCCGCTCAGGAATTGGCGGCACAGGGCTGGAAACTGGCGAAAATCGGTGTCAATACAGCGGGGCGGATAGAGGGCGATGCCTTGGAACAAGCGCTGCGTCAGCCGACCGGGTTGGTTTCGGTCATGTTGGCCAACAATGAAACCGGGGTGATTCAGGATGTCGCGACACTGGCTGAAACGGCCAGGAAACACGGTGCGCTGGTGCATAGCGACGCGGTTCAGGCCCTGGGCAAGGTGTCGGTGGATTTCTCCGTGCTCAATGTTGATCTGCTCAGCGTGTCGGCGCACAAGGCATACGGGCCTAAGGGCATCGGCGCCCTGATAGCGAACAAGGCGGTGGAAATCAAACCGCTGATTGTTGGTGCAGGTCATGAAAAAGGTCTGCGTGCCGGCACCGAAAATGTGCCGGCGATAGTCGGCTTCGGTATCGCCTGCGAACTGGCGGTACGTCGGGTAAGCGAGCTGCAAGGCCGGCTGCGCGGGTTGCAGGGCGAGCTGGAACGCGGCTTGCATGGCATGGGTGCAGTAATCTTCGGTGCAGCAGCCGAGCGTTTGCCCAATACCAGTTTTTTCGGCTTTCCCGGCATCGAAGGCGAAACTCTGGTGATGGCGCTGGATAATGCCGGATTTGCCGTCGCCAGCGGCGCTGCCTGTTCCAGCGGCAGTACGCAGGCCAGTGCGACATTGCTGGCGATGGGCGTCGATAACGAATTGGGGCGCGCCGCGGTGCGGGTAAGTTTGGGCAAGGATACGACGGGCGAACAGGTGCGAGAGTTCCTGGGCGCGTTGCAAGGTGAGTTGAAACGAATGCGCGGCCTTGCCGCGATGGCAGCTTAAAGGAGTTTTATATGGTCAAGACCCCGGTTTATCTCGATTATTCGGCGACCACGCCGGTCGATCCGCGCGTCGCGGACAAGATGATTCCGTATCTGGTGGAAAAATTCGGCAATCCGGCGAGCCGTTCCCATCCCTTCGGTTGGGAAGCCGAAAAGGCCGTCGAGGAGGCACGCGAGCAGGTTGCCGCGCTGGTCAATGCCGACCCCAAGGAAATCGTCTGGACTTCCGGTGCCACCGAATCCAACAACCTGGCGATCAAGGGCGCGGCGCATTTCTACAGCGGCAAGGGCAAGCATCTGGTGACGGTGATGACCGAGCACAAGGCGGTGCTCGACACCATGCGCCACCTGGAAGGCGAGGGCTTCGAGGTGACTTACCTCGACCCGGAGCCGAGCGGTCTGGTCGATCTGGAAAAATTCAAGGCAGCCCTGCGTCCGGACACCATCCTGGCGTCGGTGATGCTGGTCAACAACGAGATCGGCGTGATCCAGGACATTGCCACGCTGGGCGAAGTCTGCCGCGGCAAGGGCGTGTTGTTCCACGTCGATGCCGCCCAGGCTACTGGCAAGGTGGAAATCGACCTGGCCAAGCTGAAAGTCGACCTGATGTCTTTTTCCGCCCACAAGACCTACGGGCCGAAGGGCATCGGCGCGCTCTACGTCCGTCGCAAGCCCCGCGTGCGGCTTGAAGCGCAGATGCACGGCGGCGGCCACGAGCGCGGCTTGCGCTCGGGAACCCTGGCGACGCACCAGATCGTCGGGATGGGCGAAGCCTTCCGCATTGCCAAAGAAGAAATGGCGACCGAAAACGAACGTATCCGCGCCTTGCGCGACCGCCTGTATAAGGGCTTGTCGCAGATCGAGGAAGCGCACCTCAACGGCGATATGGAATGGCGCGTGCCGCATAACCTCAACCTGAGCTTCAACTTCGTCGAGGGCGAATCGTTGATCATGGCGGTACGCGATCTGGCGGTGTCGAGCGGTTCCGCCTGTACCTCGGCGAGCCTGGAGCCTTCCTACGTATTGCGCGCGCTGGGACGCAGCGACGAACTGGCGCACAGCTCGATTCGCTTCACCATCGGCCGCTTTACCACCGAAGAGGAAGTGGATTTCGCGATAGACTTGGTCACCCGCAACATCGGGCGGCTGCGCGAAATGTCGCCGTTGTGGGATATGTTCAAGGAAGGTATCGATTTAAGCACCGTGAAGTGGGCGTCACATTAGCAAGGAGAAACACCATGTCTTACAGCACAAAAGTATTGGATCACTACGAAAACCCCCGCAACGTTGGAAGCTTCGCTCAAGACGAGGAAGGCATCGCGACCGGCATGGTCGGGGCGCCGGCGTGCGGCGATGTGATGAAATTGCAGCTCAAGGTGAACAAGGACGGCATCATCGAGGACGCCAAGTTCAAGACTTACGGTTGCGGCTCGGCGATTGCCTCATCGTCGCTGGTCACCGAATGGGTCAAGGGCAAGACGCTGGATCAGGCGCTGGACATCAAGAATACCCATATCGCCGAGGAACTGGCGCTGCCGCCGGTGAAAATCCACTGTTCGGTACTGGCCGAGGACGCGATCAAGGCCGCCGTGGCCGATTACAAGTCCAAGCACGGTACGACGGTGGAAACCAACATGTGCAGTTCGCATTAAACGCATCCACCCGAATCCAAGGAGAACCAATATGGCAGTGACATTGACCGAGAGAGCCGCGCAACATATCGCCAACTTTATCGCCAAACGCGGCAAGGGCGTCGGTTTGCGCCTCGGGGTGCGTACCAGCGGGTGTTCCGGGATGGCTTATACGCTGGAATTCGCCGACGAGATCGCCGGCGACGACAACCAGTTCGACAGCCACGGCGTCAAGGTGCTGATCGACCCCAAGAGTCTGGCCTATCTCGACGGCACCGAACTGGATTACGTGCGCGAAGGCCTGAACGAAGGATTCAAGTTCAACAACCCCAACATCAAGAACCAGTGCGGTTGCGGGGAAAGCTTCGGCGTTTGATGTCGAATATGGCAATGTTCAGTCTCGAGAAAAACCATTTCGCCTTGTTCGGGCTAGCGCCGGCGTATCGTCTCGACCTGACCCAGCTCGAACAGTCCTATCGCGATATCCAGGCCCAGGTTCACCCCGACAAGCACGCCCATCTGGGCGAGGTCGAGCGGCGCTTGGCGATGCAGTGGTCGACTCATGCCAACGAGGCCTACCAGACCCTGCGCCAGCCGCTGGCACGGGCGCGCTACCTTCTGCAATTAAACGGGGCGGAAAGCGACGAAAACAGCAATACCGCGATGTCGCCGGCCTTTCTGATGGAACAGATGGAATGGCGCGAAGCGATCGGCGATGCCAAGGCCGCCGAAGCGCTGGCCGATTTGGAGCATCTCGCCGGGCGGCTGCGTGCGGAGATCCGCCAGCGCGAGGAAAAACTCCAGCAGGCGCTGGACGTGGAGCGCGATTTTGCCGCAGCGGCGGAGCAAGTACGCGAACTGAAATTCATGGAAAAACTGCGCGAGGAAATCCATTTCGCGCTGGAAGCATTGGAAAACTAAATGGCATTACTGCAAATTGCCGAACCTGGCCTGAGTGCCGCGCCGCACCAGCATCGACTGGCGGTGGGGATAGATTTGGGTACCACCAATTCGCTGGTGGCGACCGTGCGCAGCAGCATCAGCGTGGTGCTCAACGACGAGGACGGGCGCGCGCTACTGCCTTCCGTGGTGCGCTACCTGGCCGATGGAACGACCGAGGTAGGCTACGCGGCGCAAGCGATGCAAAGCGTCGATCCGCACAATACCGTGGTTTCGGCCAAGCGCTTCATGGGGCGCGGCGTAAGCGACATCGCGGCCATCGTCAATCTGCCCTACCAGTTCGTCGATGCGCCGGGGATGGTGCAACTCAAGACCGTCGCCGGGGTGAAAAGCCCGGTCGAGGTCTCTGCCGAAATTCTCAAGGCCTTGCGCGCCCGCGCGGAAAAGTCGCTGGGCGGCGAACTGGTGGGTGCGGTAATCACCGTGCCGGCCTATTTCGACGATGCCCAGCGCCAGGCAACCAAGGACGCCGCCAGGCTGGCCGGGCTGAATGTGTTGCGCCTGCTCAACGAACCGACGGCGGCGGCAGTAGCCTACGGCCTGGACAACGCCGCCGAAGGCATCTACGTGGTGTACGACCTGGGCGGCGGGACTTTCGACGTTTCAATCCTGCGCTTGAGTCGCGGCGTGTTCGAGGTGATGGCGACCAACGGCGATTCGGCGCTTGGGGGCGATGACTTCGATCACCGGATTTATTGCTGGGTGCTGGAGCAAACCGGCTTGTTCGCCTTGAGCGCGCAGGATACCCGCCTGTTGCTGACGCGCGCGCGCGAAGCCAAGGAGGAACTGACTTTCCACCCGGAAACCCGGATCACCGCAGTACTCTCCAACGGCCAGGCGGTGGACGTGCTGCTGACCAGTAAAATTTTCAGCGAGATCACCCTCAGCCTGGTCAACAAAACCTTGGCGCCGACCAGGAAAGCCCTGCGCGATGCCAATCTGGGCGTCGAGGATGTAAAAGGCGTGGTGATGGTCGGCGGTGCCACGCGGATGCCGCAAATCCAGCGCGCGGTGGGCGAGTTTTTCGGCCAGGAACCCCTCAATAATCTCGACCCGGACAAGGTGGTGGCGCTCGGCGCGGCAATCCAGGCCAACGTGCTGGCGGGCAACCGCAGCGGCGACGAGTGGCTGTTGCTCGACGTGATTCCGCTGTCGCTCGGTCTGGAAACCATGGGCGGCCTGGTGGAAAAGGTGATTACCCGCAATTCCACCATCCCGGTGGCGCGCGCGCAGGAGTTCACCACCTACAAGGACGGCCAGACCGCGATGAGCATCCATGTGGTGCAGGGCGAGCGCGAACTGGTGAGCGATTGTCGTTCCCTCGCCAAGTTCGAATTGCGCGGCATTCCCCCGATGGCGGCAGGCGCGGCGCGGGTGCGGGTGACCTTCCAGGTGGATGCGGACGGTTTGCTGAGCGTGTCGGCACGCGAGAAAAATTCCGGGGTGGAAGCCTCGGTGATGGTGAAACCGTCCTATGGCTTGAGCGACGGGGAAATCGCCGACATGCTCAAGGCCTCGCAGCAGCACGCGCACGACGACATGACGGCGCGCTCGTTGCGCGAGCAGCAGGTGGACGGCGGGCGTATCCTCGAAGCAGTGGCAGCGGCACTGGCCGAAGACGGCGAACTGCTCAACGACGCCGAACGCGGCAAGATCGAAGAACGCATGGCGGCATTGCGTGTTACGCTGGAAGGCAATGCGCCGCAGGCCATCAAGAATGCCGCCGAAGCGCTCAACCGTGCCACCGAGAGTTTTGCCGGGCGCCGCATGAACCGCAGCGTGCAGCAGGCGCTGGCCGGGCATAAATTGGAAGAACTCGAAAGTTAACCATGCCGCAAATTATCGTATTGCCCAACCAGGAGCTGTGTCCCGACGGCGTAGTGATCGAAGCCGAAAGCGGGGTCTCGATCTGCGACGTGCTGCTCGCCAACGATATCGAAATCGAACACGCCTGCGAAAAATCCTGTGCCTGCACCACCTGCCATGTCATCGTGCGCGAAGGTTTCGCCTCGCTGGAGCCTTCCGACGAACTTGAAGACGACATGCTGGACAAAGCCTGGGGGCTGGAACCGAATTCCCGCCTGAGTTGCCAGGCTGTGGTCGGGGAGAGCGATCTGGTGGTCGAGATTCCCAAGTACACCATCAACCTGGCGAGCGAGAAACACTAGGAGAGCGCCATGAAATGGACCGATATTCAAGAAATCGCCATCGAGCTGTATGAACGGCATCCCGATGTCGATCCGCTGACGATACGCTTCACCGACCTGCACGCCTGGGTGATGGCGCTCGACGGCTTCGACGACAATCCCGACCATTCCAACGAAAAAATTCTCGAAGCCATCCAGGCTGCCTGGATAGAAGAAGCCGAATAACACGGCATCGCCATGATGCGCTGTGCCTTGATTTGTGCCACTTCATGCCACATAATCGCCCCTTTGCTGTATGAGCTTTCAGCCAGCATTTCCTGTCGTATCCGTCATCAGGACGGCGACGAACATCAACATGATAATTTGCACAAACAATAGGGAAGCGGAACAGGCCGATGCGGATTCTTTTGAGCAACGACGACGGTTATTTTGCGCCGGGGCTGACATGCCTGACCCAAGCACTTTCTAGCATGGCGGATGTTACCGTGGTTGCGCCGGAGCGCGACCGTAGCGGCGCCAGCAATTCCCTCACCCTCGACCGACCCCTGATCCTGCGCAAGGCTCCCAGCGGTTATTATTACGTTAACGGCACGCCGACCGACTGCGTTCATCTGGCGGTTACCGGCATGATGCCGGAAATGCCGGACATGGTGATTTCCGGTATCAATCACGGCGCCAACATGGGCGACGATACCGTCTATTCCGGCACGGTGGCGGCGGCAACCGAAGGCTTCCTGCTGGGTGTTCCCTCGCTCGCCGTATCACTCGCCGGAAAATCGGCGTCCAATTTTGAGACTGCCGCACGAGTCGTCTGCGACATCGTGGCGCGTTGTCTGCGCGATCCTTTTCCGCAGCCTATCCTGCTCAATATCAACGTGCCGGATGTGCCTTACGAAGCGTTGCAAGGCACCGCGATTACCCGTCTCGGCAAACGCCACAAGGCCGAACCGGTGGTCAAAACTGTCAACCCGCGCGGCGAAACGGTGTATTGGGTGGGTGCCGCGGGCGCCGCGCAGGATGCCGGCATCGGCACCGATTTTCATGCAGTGGCGCAGAACCAGGTGTCGATCACGCCGTTGCAGATCGACCTGACCCAGTACGCTCAGATCGAAGGGCTTAATAGTTGGTTGCACGCATGAACAGCAAGATTTCCGGCATCGGCATGACCTCGCAACGCACCCGCGTGCGGATGCTAGAACGCTTGCGTAGCCAGGGCATCAAGGACGAAGTGGTGCTCGAAGTGATGGGTGCGATACCGCGTCATATCTTCGTCGATGAAGCGCTAGCCAGCCGCGCCTATGACGACGCCTCGCTGCCGATCGGCTTCGGCCAGACTATTTCCAACCCCTACACCGTGGCGCGCATGTCGGAACTGCTGCGCGCCGGCAGCAAGCTCGGCAAAGTGCTTGAAATCGGCACCGGTTGCGGTTTCCAGACCTCGGTGCTGGCGCGTCTGGCCCAGGAGGTGTTTTCGGTCGAACGTATCGCACCGTTGCTAGCCAAGGCGCGCGAACACTTGCGCGAACTGCGCGTACTCAACGTGCGCGCGCGTCATGCCGACGGCACCATGGGACTGCCGGAACAGGCGCCGTTCGACGGCATCATCATGACCGCAGCGGCCACCCGGGTGCCGCCGGAACTGCTGGAGCAACTCGCGCCCGGCGGCAGGCTGGTGATGCCTGTCGGTACAGCCGAACAGCGCCTGTGCCTGGTCGAATTCGACGGCAAAGAGTATCGCCAGACCATGCTGGAAGCAGTGCGTTTCGTCCCGCTGTTGCCGGGAGTGACTTGATGGATAGAACGCGTCTGGCACTTTGCTTGATGATTGCGGCGGCGCTGCTCGGCGGCTGCGCTTCCTCGCACCGTCCGGCGCCGGTGATCGACCGCACCCCGGCAGGCGCCGCCCAGCAGCTGGTAAACCGGCATGCCCGCCTCT
>CALMWM010000189.1 GCA_937873435.1 uncultured Gallionellaceae bacterium | reverse complement strand
TACCACCGCATGAAGGGTTACAACGTGATGCAGCCGATGGGCTGGGATGCCTTCGGCCTGCCGGCGGAAAACGCCGCGATCGCCAACGACGTACCCCCCGCCAAGTGGACTTACGCCAACATCGACTACATGCGCAACCAGTTGCGCTCGCTCGGCTTGGCGATCGACTGGTCGCGCGAGTTGGCGACCTGCAAGCCGGACTACTATCGCTGGGAGCAGTGGCTGTTCACCAGACTGTTCGAAAAAGGGCTGATCTACAAGAAACTCGCGACGGTGAACTGGGACCCGGTGGATTGCACCGTGCTCGCCAACGAACAGGTGATCGACGGACGCGGCTGGCGCAGCGGCGTGCAGGTGGAAAAGCGCGAAATCCCGATGTATTTCATGAAGATCACCGCCTATGCCGATGAACTGCTGAGCGAGTTGGACAACCTGCCGGGCTGGCCCGAGCAGGTGCGCACCATGCAGAAGAACTGGATCGGCAAGAGCTACGGCGTGCGTTTCGCTTTCCCCTACGAGTTGCCCGCCTCCGACACCCTCTCCCCCAGCCCCTCCCCCGCAAGCGGGGGAGGGGAGAAGGGTCTGTTGTGGGTCTACACCACCCGCGCCGACACCATCATGGGCGTGACTTTCTGCGCGGTGGCCGCCGAACATCCGCTGGCGACCTATGCCGCCAAACACAATCCGGCGCTCGCTGCCTTCATCGAGGAATGCAAGCATGGCGGCGTGGCCGAGGCCGACCTGGCGACCATGGAAAAGAAGGGCATGCCGACCGACATTTCCGTCACCCATCCGCTTACCGGCGAACCAATCCCGGTATGGGTGGGCAACTACGTGCTGATGAGCTACGGCGAAGGCGCGGTGATGGCGGTGCCGGCTCACGACGAGCGGGATTTCGGCTTTGCGAAGAAATACCGCCTGCCGATCAAGCAGGTGATCCAAGTTGCCGGGGAAACCTTCTCCAGCGATGCCTGGGCCGAGTGGTACGGCGACAAGGAAAACGGCGTGTGCGTCAATTCGGGCAAATACGACGGCCTGAATCATGCGCAGGCGCTGGACGCGATTGCCGCCGACCTCAATGAAAAAAACCTCGGCGACAAGAAGGTGCAGTACCGTCTACGCGACTGGGGTATTTCACGCCAGCGCTACTGGGGCTGCCCTATCCCGATCATCCACTGTGCCAGTTGCGGCGACGTGCCTGTGCCGGAAAAAGACCTCCCGGTGGTGCTGCCGGAGGACGTCAAGATCGACATCGGCTCGCCGATCAAGAAAATGCCCAGCTTCTACGAAACCGTCTGCCCCAAGTGCGGCGGCAAGGCGGAGCGCGAGACCGACACCATGGATACTTTCGTCGAGTCGTCCTGGTATTACGCCCGCTACACTGGGCCGGACAACGACAAGTCCATGCTTGATGCGCGCGCCAAACACTGGTTGCCGGTGGATCAATACATCGGCGGCATCGAGCACGCGATCCTGCACCTGCTTTACGCGCGCTTTTTCCACAAGCTGATGCGCGACGTCGGGCTGTTCGGCGATGAGGCTGTTCTCCCCGCTGACCGCCCTCACCCCAACCCTCTCCCGCTTGCGGGCGAGGGGGCGAGCGAGGCGCTGGGCGCGACAAAAAATTTGAACGAACCCTTTACCAAGCTCTTGACGCAAGGCATGGTGGTGGCGCCGACCTTCTACCGCGAAACGGATGGCGGCAAGAAGCTCTACATCAACCCTGCCGAGG
>CALMWM010000188.1 GCA_937873435.1 uncultured Gallionellaceae bacterium | reverse complement strand
TCTCCGTGGCGCCACTGATTCGCCAGGATGGTTCCTTTGACGACATGCAGGGGATGAAGTTTCATTCCGTCGGTGCCGAGTTCCAGTACCGTGTCCAGGCTGGCATGATAATGCTCCTCGGTTTCGCCCGGCAGGCCGATGATCAGGTGGGTACACACCGGGATGCCGCGCTTGCGGGCGGCGATCACCGTGCTCTGGTATTCCGCCAGTCCGTGGCCACGATTGACGCGGCGCAGGGTGTCGTCGAAAGCCGATTGCAGCCCGAGTTCCAGGCTGATTTCCAGTCCCTGGTCGAGATAGCGCGCCAGCAGGTCGATCACGTCGGCGGAAACGCAGTCGGGTCGCGTGCCGATGGAAAGGCCGATCACGTCCGGCTCTTGCAGCGCTTCCTGGTAGAGCGCTTCCAGGTATTCGACCTTGGCATAGGTGTTGGTGTAGGCCTGGAAATAGGCGATGAATTTGCTGGCTCGGGTGCGTTTGCCGATCGCGCGCCGCCCCGAGTCGATTTGCTGGGCGATGGTCGGCGGCTGATGGCCGTTGGGGCTGAACGAATCGTTGTTGCAGAAGGTGCAGCCGCCGATGCCTTTCGTGCCGTCGCGGTTCGGGCAGGTAAAACCGGCGTCGAGCGCGATCTTGTGCACCCGTTCGCCGTGCTTGCGCAGCAGGAACTGGCCGTAAGTGTGAATGCGGTCGGATAAAACCATACAGGTCAGCGGGATAAGCTAAGTAAGATCAGCGATTTAGTCATAGTCTAAAAGTAACATGCCATCCTTCAGGCGGCAAGCTACTCGAAGGAGCTAGGTGCAATTTTTTGCTTGGGAGCACTCGATCAGAACTGAAGCAACAGGCAAGTGCTCAGGGTTTGATCAACCCCAGGATGTTGGACTGAACGCTATTATAAACGGACAGTGCCTTGGTGGCGGCCTGTTGCTGCACGCGTTTTTGTGAGAGGTTGGCGGTTTCGGCCGCATAATCGGTATCGGCAATGCGGCTTCTCGATGCGGCCAGATTTTCGTAGGTGTTATTCAGGTTCGCCAGCGTCGAGTTAAGACCGGCCTGCGCAGCGCCGATGCTGGCCTGCTGGGTGCTGACGGCGCTGATCGCGTTGTCGAGTGAGTTAAGCGCATTGCCGGCATTCGCCTGGGTGGAGATATCCAGACCGGCAATCCCGAGGCCGTTCTGCGCCACGCTTCCCAAGGTCAGCGCCTGGGTGTCGCCGGCATTGGGGCCGGACTGTATCTGTGTGCTGAAGCTGCCATTAAGCAGTTTCTGCCCGTTGAATTCGGTAGTGTTGGCGATCTGGTCGAGGCCTTGTCCGAGCTGGTTGATTTCCGCCTGGATTGCCTGCAAGTCGCTTGCGCTGTTGGTGCCGTTGGCCGCCTGCACCGAGAGCTCGCGCATCCGTTGCAGCGAGTCGGAAACCTGGCCCAGCGCCCCGCCCGCGGTCTCGGTCAGGGACAGCCCGTCCGCCACGTTTCTCGCCGCCTGTTGATCTCCGCCCATTTGCGTGGCTAGTTTGACCGCAATCGCCAAGCCTGCCGCATCGTCCTTGGCGGAGTTGATGCGTGAACCCGAACTGAGCTT
>CALMWM010000187.1 GCA_937873435.1 uncultured Gallionellaceae bacterium | reverse complement strand
AAGAAAGCACCGATCAACGGATGGCCAAGCAGGTACAGGTCGCCGATGGCATCCAGCACCTTGTGGCGCACGAATTCATCTTCGTAGCGCAGACCGTCGCTGTTGAGCACCCGGTATTCGTCCATCACCACTGCATTATCCAGGCTGCCGCCCAAGGCCAGCCCTTGCGAACGCAGGTACTCGACATCCTGCATGAAGCCGAAAGTGCGGGCGCGCGCGACTTCCTTGATGTAGGAAGTCGTGGAAAAATCTACGCTCGCGCACTGGCTGGATTTATCGAACACCGGGTGCGCGAAGTCGATCGAGAAATCCAGCTTGAACCCTTCATAAGGTTCGAAGCGCACCCATTTGTCGCCTTCCTCCACCGTCACCGTTTTCTTGATGCGGATGAATTTCTTCGGTGCAGCTTGCTCCTCGATTCCCGCCGACTGAAGCAGGAAAATGAACGGCGAAGCCGAACCGTCCATGATCGGCACTTCCGCCGCAGTCAGATCGACGTAGGCATTGTCGATTCCCAGACCGGCCAGCGCCGACATCAAGTGTTCCACGGTGGAAACCTTGACGCCTCCCTGCTCCAGCGTCGAAGACAGCCGGGTATCGCCGACATGGTTCGGAGCTGCCTTGATTTCCTGCGGCGTTGCCAGATCGACGCGACGGAACACGATGCCGGTATCGACCGCAGCCGGACGCAAGGTCAGATAGACCTTCTCGCCGGTATGCAGCCCCACCCCGGTGGCACGGATAACGTTCTTTAGCGTCCGCTGTCTCAGCATCGAAAACCCCTGCTTCATCAAGCCATTAAATAGGGGCAGGATTCTAGCATGGGCTATCCCGTTTATCTAGGAGATTCAGTCCGCCTGTTTGCGCAGGAAGGCCGGAATTTCCAGCTGGTCGACGCCGGACTGGCGCATTGCTGCCGCCTGTGCCCGTCCCCGACGCATCACCGCAGGGGTATCGAGCGCCTCGTAATCGACTTCCATCGCCACATCGTCGGTCCCGGTGCGGATGATCGTCAGCGGCGGCTGTTGGCGCGTCGGCTGTTTGGCACTGCCCAGGCCGGTCGCCACCATGGTCACGCGCAGTTCGTCGCTGGCGCCTTCCTCGAACACCGTACCGAAAATCACCGTTGCGTCGTCGGCGGTGAATTCCTTGATGGTGTTCATCACTTCGTGAACTTCCTTCATCTTCAAGCTCATGCTGGCGGTAATGTTCACCAGCACGCCGCGGGCGCCGGACAGGTTGACGCCTTCCAGCAACGGGCTGGCCACTGCACGCTCAGCCGCCAGACGGGCGCGGTCGGCGCCGGATGCAGAAGCCGTACCCATCATCGCCATGCCGCTTTCCGACATCACGGTTTTCACGTCGGCGAAGTCGACGTTGACCAGGCCGGAGTTATTGATGATGTCGGCGATACCGGAAACCGCGCCGTGCAGCACGCCATCCGCCGCCTTGAAGGCGTCCTGGAACGAAATGTCGTCGCCCAGCACTTCCATCAGGCGCTGGTTGGGCACCACGATCATCGAATTGACGAATTTCGCCAGCTCGTCCATGCCGGCCTGCGCCAGCTTCATGCGTTTACCGCCTTCGAATTCGAACGGTTTGCTGACCACCGCCACGGTGATGATTTCCATGTCGCGGGCAATCTGCGCCACTACCGGCGCTGCGCCGGTGCCGGTGCCGCCGCCCATGCCGGCAGCGATGAACACCATGTCCGCCCCCTGGATCATCTCGGCGATGCGGTCGCGGTCTGTCATCGCAGCTTCGCGGCCCACTTCCGGCTTGCCGCCCGCGCCCAGCCCCTTGCCCAGTTGCAGCTGGGAACCGGCCTGGTTGCGTTTCAGGGCTTGACCATCGGTGTTGATGCTGATGAACTCGACCCCGGTCAATCCGCTGGTAATCATGTGATCGACTGCATTGCCGCCGCAACCGCCCACGCCGATTACCTTGATGACCGCCTCTTTTGCCACTTCGTCCAGAATTTCAAACATGCTGCTCATGCTCTTCTCCTTTGCTTTTTAATGCCAGTTATCTGAAAAACCCACAATCCCTAAACTCAAAAATTACTGAACCAACTTTTCATCTTGTTCAAAATCTGTGTCATCGACCCGGTCTGGGTATTGGCCAACTGGTGACGCTGGTACTGCTCGGCGCCTGCCAGCAGCAAACCGACGCAGGTAGCGAAGCGCGGCGTATTGACCAATTCCGCCAGACCGCCGACGTAATGCGGACGCCCCATGCGTACCGGCAAATGGAAGACCTCCTCGCCCAGTTCGACCATTCCCTGCATGTCGCTGCTGCCGCCGGTAATCACGATGCCGGAGCACAACAATTCCTCGAAGCCGCTGCGGCGCAATTCCGCCTGCACCAGGGTGTACAGTTCCTCGATGCGCGGCTCGATCACTTCTGCGAGGGTCTGGCGCGACAGCTGGCGCGGCTCGCGCTCGCCGACGCCGGGAACCTCGATCATTTCCGAGGGATCGGCCAACTGGCGCAACGCACAGCCGTAGCGGCGCTTGATGTCCTCGGCCTCGACCGTCGGGGTACGCAACGCCATCGCGATGTCGTTGGTAATCTGGTCGCCGGCAATCGGAATCACCGCGGTATGGCGGATCGCCCCATTGGTGAAAATCGCGATGTCGGTGGTACCGCCGCCGATGTCCACCAGGCACACGCCGAGGTCTTTTTCATCTTCTGACAACACCGCCATGCTCGATGCCAGCGGCTGCAAAATCAGGTCGCGCACTTCCAGACCGCAACGGCGCACGCACTTGATGATGTTCTGCGCAGCGCTCACCGCCCCGGTGACGATGTGTACCTTGACCTCCAGGCGCACCCCGCTCATGCCCAGCGGTTCGCGCACGTCTTCCTGGCCGTCGATGATGAATTCCTGGGTCAGGATATGCAGCACCTGCTGGTCGTTGGGGATACTCACCGCCTTGGCGGTTTCGACCACGCGGTCGACATCCGACTGGGTCACTTCCTTGTCCTTGATCGCCACCATGCCGTGCGAATTGATGCTCTTGATGTGGCTGCCGGCGATGCCTGTGTAGACCTCGCGGATCTTGCAGTCGGCCATCAGCTCGGCTTCTTCCACCGCGCGCTGAATCGACTGCACCGTGGATTCGATGTTCACCACCACACCGCGGCGCAAACCGCGCGAGGGATGCGAACCGATGCCGATGATCTCGATCTGTCCGTCCGGCGAGATATCGCCGACGATCGCCACCTCGGTCGAGGCGCCGATATCCAGACCAACGATCATGTTCTTCTCCGTCTTTTTCGACATGTTATGTGTGTCCCCCCTGTTGCGGCGGCGCGGCGCTGTCGGGCTGATGATTCCA
>CALMWM010000186.1 GCA_937873435.1 uncultured Gallionellaceae bacterium | reverse complement strand
TTTCCCTGTCGCTCCGCTTCCTCCTTGAAGGCTCCAGATAAGTACAGGATAGGGAATGTCAGCCTTTTCAGGGGTTCGTTACCTGGTTGCAACCATTCCTGAGTCGAAAGCGACCAGCCCAGAATATAGCCCTCACACCACGTTTGATAATCCAAGTGCTTGTCGTTCGAGGGGGCAGGTTTGAGGATCAGCTTGGGTGGTCGATTATTTTGTAGGGCGCTGGCGACATCGTTGTAAAAATCCATCATCAAAGCCATGAATTCCTTGGCTTGCTGCAAGGATTCATATTCTGGTGCGCGTCCCAGCGCCTCAGGCATCCATTGGCTTGGGGTAATGATGTCCGGGCCGCTAATTACGGCACACAAGAAACCTTGAAGATTGTCCAGCCGCATCGCCTTGCCTTTAAAAACAGGAGAGGCTAGCCACGTTTCAAATTGCTTGAGTTCGATTTCGGTCATTGGGGGGATTGTTTGTATCAGTGATTCGTAATGTCGCCCGGAACTTTACCCTGTTCCAGCATTTTTCTGAATACCGGATTAGCAATTGGCAGAAAGAAAAAACCGTAATTGAAGACTACAATAAATTAGGAGAAGCATTATGCGCAGATATGCTCTTACCATCGTTCCGCTACTGATGCTCGCCGCATGTGCGTCGGTGCCTATGGCAATCAACGACGGGATCGTTTCCGGCGAAACACCGGCATCGGTGTTGGAAAGAGAATCAACAGGCAAATCGGTGCGCTGGGGTGGCGTAATCATCAGCGTATCGCCGTCACAGACAGAAACCTGTTTTGAAATTCTAAGCCGCCCCCTCGATAACGAAGGCGAACCCAGGCCGATCGATGCGACAGAAGGGCGGTTTGTCGCCTGCTGCAGCCAATTCTACGATCCAGCCGCCTACCCGGGCGGACGCCATCTTACCGTAAAGGGGGTGGTGCAAACGCCAGTGATGTGCAAGATCGGTGACTACGAACGTCGCTGCCCGCGGGTCAAAATTGAAGCGCTATACCTATGGCCAAAACGGGTGTATCAGCGTGAACCTTGTTTTTACGACCCCTTCTGGGGAACCCGGAATATTTGGCCGTGGTATTACCGCTAGCTCACCATAACCTGGGAAGGCAAGGCGGCTAGTGCGAATAATCGCTGAAACGGCATGGTCGATTAGGTGGTGAGTGGTTACCAAACGGAGGTTCGCCATGAACAGCAGGCTCGTTGGAGGCATTCTTTTTGCGCTATCCCTGTCGCTTGGCGGTTGTGTTATTTACGAACACGATAGAGGATATTATTACAATCCGCATTTCCGCTCTCCCAGCTTTCACTACTGGGGACCGTCCATTCAATTTCGATTTAGATATTATCGCGACTGGCACGGGCAGAACCAAGATAATAACGAAATGTATCCGATATTCCGGGTTGAATATTGGGATGCGCCATTCATGTGCGTTGATCCGGAATACGTCGAAACTAACGAAGGGTAGCGTCTGCCGCTTCAGGTTTGAAATTGTCGCCGGGACATGTATTTCTTTACCGGAAATGTTCCGGCTACGCGAATAAAAAACAAAAGGTCAACCGTTTGGTTGGCCGAATTGATTGAATCTATTGGCGGGTTGTGACAGATTCGAACTGTCGACCTACGGATTAAGAATTCAATTCAATAGGCGTCAATGCGGCACTATATAAATAAATACAATAAGTTAATTTTCATTGATAAGCTTTAACCACTCGAAATACACCTACGCCGTTGACACCCCCGGACTCACCAATAAAAAAGCCCCTCACGTTTAAGCGTAAGGGGCCTTTGCCTTGATTGATTACATCGCAGCTGCTGCTTTTGGGGAGTGTTTGGTGTGTTTGACGTGTTTAGTGTGCTTGGCTTTCTTCACAGGTTTGGCTGTTCCAGCCTTTGGTGCTTCAGCAGCCGGAGCGGCAGGAGCATCGTCAGCAATAGCGGAGAAAGTTACAGCAGCAAAAGCGGCGGCGATCAGGGCGGATAAAAGTTTGTTCACGGGAAGTCTCCTTATTCGGTTAACTAATAGGCGTTATACATTAAGTAACGCGCTGGAGTATTAACAGGCTGCTGAAAAACCAAATCGGGTGGAAATTTCTCTCAAAAAAATGACTAAAT
>CALMWM010000185.1 GCA_937873435.1 uncultured Gallionellaceae bacterium | reverse complement strand
AGAAATGGAGAAAAATTACAGGCTGGGCCGAGGCACGAAGCCCAAGCCTCCTTTGGTAATACCTGGTGCTTGTTGTGTTTCGCCAATCCACTCTCCAATCCACTCTCCAATCCACTCTCCGCCGGGAGAGAGAATGTTGGAGAGCATTGACTTCATCCAGGCTGGCTCCTACTCAACCATTTTCCCCAACGTGAACTTGAAATGGGCACCCCGGCCTTCTTCCGATTCCACCCAGATGCGCCCATGGTGCCGCTCCACCACCTTGCGGCAAATCGACAGACCGATACCCGAGCCATCGAATTGCCCCCGCCCATGCAAGCGTTTGAACGGCTGGAAAATCTGATCGGCATATTTCGGATCCATGCCGATGCCGTTATCGCGCACGCCGAACACCCACTCGCCATCGAGCTGTTCCACCGTCAGGGAAATTTCCGGACGCGGGGCGGCGATGAATTTCAGCGCGTTACCGATCAGGTTCTGGTAAAGCTGGGAGAGCAACGTCAGATCGCCCCATACCGACGGCAGCGGCACGCGGCTGATGATTGCATTGTTTTCCGCGACCTTCCATTCGAGCACCTCCAGCGCCCGGTTGACGGCGTCGTCGAGCGCCACTTTCTCGCGCACCATGGAAACCTTGCCGGTGCGCGACAGCGCCAGCAAATCCCCGACCAGGCGCTGCATCCGTTGCGCCGCGTCGACGATGAAGCCCAGATCCTGCTCCGCGCGCGGCGGCAAGCCATCGCCCAGGTCCTTGCGCAGCCAGTCGCTGAAAGCAATCAGTTTGCGCACCGGCTCCTGCAGGTCGTGACTGGCGACATGGGTAAATTCGTCCAGTTCGGCATTCACCCGCGCCAATTCCACCATGTGGTGCGTCAGCGCCGCCTCCGAAGCGCGCCGCGCCGATATGTCGCGCGCCGTGCCGACCGTGCCGACCACTTGCCCCCGCCCATCGATGATCGGCGATTTGATGGTTTCGATCCAGATGGTCTTGCCGTCTTTGCTCGTCAGCGGTTCTTCCACCCTTTTATGCACGCGACTGACCATTACCTCGCGATCGTCGCGGCGGTACAGCTCAGCGATCTCGGCCGGCCACAAATCGAAGTCGGTTTTTCCGATCCCCTCTTCGGGGGTCACGCCACCGGCCCGAGCGCACGGCCAATTCATTGCAATATAACGGCTTTCACTATCCTTCAGCCAAGCCAATTCGGGAATATTGTCGAGCAGGGCGGCCTGGCGCCGCTCGGTTTCCTTGAGCGCGATTTCCGCCTGCTTGCGCTGGGTGATGTCCTGAAACGACAGGACTGCTCCCGAAATTTTGTCGGTAACACTGATGGGGGCGATCACCAGACTGACCGGGAAGCGAGTGCCATCGCTGCGACGGAACGACCAGTCGTCGGTCTGGAAAGTTCGCCCAGTGCTGATCATTTCCCACGCCGGGCTGGTGCCATCGGCAAGCGCGTTGCCATCCGCAGTCAGTGCCAGAACGACTTCATCCAGTTTCCTGCCCTGCATTTCCGTTTCCGGTATATCCAGAATTTTCTGGGCCTTGGGGTTGGCAAAGACGATTCGGTGCGACAAATCCACACCGATCAAGCCCTCGCCCACCGCGTCGGCCAGAGAACGGCTCAATTCATTGGCGCGAGCGTGTGCGGCTTCTTCTTCGAGGCGCAGGCGGTCGGTGATGTCGGTGGAAATGCCGGCCACGGCGTAAGGCTCTCCGGCGGAGTCGCGCAACACGAACTTGACGGCAATGTAAGTGCGTTCCCCGCTTTCGCCGGGAACCGTTTCCACGAACTCCAGCGGTCGCCCCGCACGCAGAACTTCTTGATCGTTGGCGCGCAAGGTTTCGGCCAGTTCCTCGTCAAAAATATCGTAGTCGGTTTTACCGATGATTTGTTCCCGCGAAAATTTATTCAGCTGTTTTAAGTACTCGTTGTTTACCAGCAGATAACGCCCCGCCATATCCTTGAGAAACACCACCGAGGTGGTGTTGTCGAGTATCGCCCGCAGCCGCTCCTCGCTTTCGCCCAGTGCCTGCTCCACCCGTTTGCGCACACTGATATCCAGGATGATGGCGAGGAACACCGGGGGATTCGCATCCATGTACTGTAGGCGCACTTCCACAGGATAAGTCGTGCCATCTTTACGTAAATGAATAGTCTCGAAAAGAAGAGCGTCTTGTTCCCCGTTTCGCAGCGGCGCAATCAGCCGTTCTAAACGCTCCGTGGTGAGCAACGGTTTGATGTCCAGCGGCGTCATCCTGCTCAGTTCGTCTGCCGAGTAACCCAAATTTACCCGTGCGCCTTCGCTGGTTTGAAGAAAAAGCAAAGAACCGGCGTCGAACTGGTAGATTTCGTTGAGCGAACTTTGCAGCAAGCGCCCGAACTGTTGTTCCATATTTTCCGCACGTTTGCGCTCGGTAATATCGGCCGCGATGCCGAGCAAATGCACCTTGCCGTCTGCTTGCGGCAACGGTCGTTTACTCATTGACAACCACAAAACTTCGCCATTCTGCAGAGGGAACGATTCCTCCATTTCAAAACTCTTGCGTTCGTCCAAAACCAGGCGATCAAGATACGAAACGAAATCAACCTCCCGGCCATGCGGAAGGATTTCCGCCTGATTACGACCGACAACCTGCTCGGGCGTCATTCCCCAGAAGGCAGCGCCGGGCTGATTGATCAGCAGGAAATTGCCTTTCTCGTCCTTGACGAAGATCACGCTGGGTAAATTGTCGATCACTTGGCGAACAAAGTGCTGCTGTTGTTCCAGTTCGCGCTCGGCTTTTTTCCGGTCGCTAATATCGAAGGAAAAGCCCAGCAGCATGGGGGTACTGCTGTCTGGCAAGCGGATGATCTTCTTGCCCGCGAGCAGGAATTTTTCCTGCCCGTCGCGAACCACGCGTTCCTCGCGCATCACCAACTGCTCCACCGCGAACACGTATTCGTCATATTCGCGCAATGATGCGGCGACATCGTGGGGAAACACGTCGAAATTGGTTTTGCCGACCGCGGCTTCCTTGCTTATGCCCAAGGTCCGCGCAGACTCCTCGTTTATCAGCACAAAACGGAAATCCTTGTCTTTGAGAAAAATATTCACTGGCAACGCATCCAGCACTTGGGAAAACAGTGACTTATGCCTGACCACTTCAGCCATCACCCGCTGGCGCTGGGTGACCAGCATCAGTACCAGCGCAAACATCAGCGCACTGATCACTACCCCTCCCAGCAACACTACCGCAGGCAGATAAGCACCCAATCCCGAAAAACCCGGGCGGTTACCGAAAAAAAACACCCAATTGCGGCCCGCCACGTCGATTCCTGTTTGAAGAACGAAGCGCTCGGCCGTAACGGTCGGCGCGCGCAGGGCATGGCCGTCATCCATCGCATAGAGCAGGTTTTCCTGCGTCATTCCCAAGGTTTTTTCCGAGGAACTGCCGCCATCGTAAAGCTCGAAGAAAAGCTTCTCCTGCTCTCCGGCACTGACAACCGATTTGAGCAGCTCCGCCAACTCGATACGGGCGGCGACGAAACCGAACAGCGTGGCACGACGAGCCGCCACCGAGGAAGGGTTGTCGCCATTACGGTAAAGCGGCAGCACTATCAGGAAATACCGCGACGGCCCGAGCTTCTCGACTGCACTCTGCAAAAGTCCGCTGGCCGCCAGTTGGCCACTGTCGCGGGCGCGTTCCAAGGTCTTGCGGGTGTCCGCCTCAGCGCCGCGGTCCATACCGAGCAGATCCAGATAAATGTTTTCGGGCTCTATGAACTCAATGGGGAAATAATCGTCACGCTTGCCTGGCGGAAAAATTGCAAACTTGGGATAACCGACGATATTCGTGCTGACGTCGTCACGTACCCTTTTCTCGAAATGCGCCTTCTCACGCGGAACGACATAACGGATAAAGGCAAATGTCTGCACGCCGGGATGATGTCCGTCCAGGCCGGTTGCGGCAGTATAGCGCCGCCATTCATCGCGAGTGACCTCATTGGAAGCGGCAAAAAAACCGCGCGCGCCATACAGAATGTCACCGTAAATTTCCAGGCGCTGCTGCACGGCATCGATGGTGTCCTTGGCATGGAAATTGAATTCCTGGCGCGCATTACCCTCCTCCCACGCTGAAACGGAGTACCAGGCCATGGCTGTCAGCGCCATGCCGGCAAGGAACACCATCCACGCGAGGCGAGAACGCCCCAACATCCTCAGCAAGGTTTTTCTGGTTATTTCGTGGTTTTTATTGCGCATTTTCGGAACACCCTTAGCCGATTCAACCGTGCCCCAACAATAACCAACAAATTAAGTCGGCTTTGAGTATAGACAGCTATTCGGCCATAATAAAGGCTATATCACAACATTCCAGTCATTCCGCCCAAACTCCCCATGCAATGCCGCCTGCTTGTTGCCAATCTGCTACCTTCCGCCATCCCGAGTGCGCCGCTCCGCCAAGCGTTGCCAGAGGGGCTGGCGGCGCTGCTGAAATACGGTCTGGTCGCCAGAACGGCCGGAAACGAAACGGATGACTGGCTGTGCGCGGCATTCGACGTGGCACGCCAGCAAGACAATCCGGTCGCGCCTTTGGCCCTGCTCGGCGATGGTGGGGTACCCGGCGACAGCTATTGGCTGCGCGCCGATCCGGTGACGATCCGACTAATGCGCAACCAACTGATACTGCTGCCAGCCGGCGATAACGCGCCCTCGGAAGCGGAGGCGGCGGAATTCATCGACACCCTGAACCGCCATTTCTCGCCCGACGGATTGCAATTCAGCGCCCCCCACCCACAGCGCTGGTATCTACAACTGCCCGACACGCCCAAGCTGCACACCCATAGCCTGGCAGCGGCGAATGGCCGCAATATCCAGCAATTTCTTCCCTCCGGTGAAGAGGGTGCGCGCTGGCGCAAACTGCTGAACGAAACGCAAATGCTGCTGCATCAACATCCGCTCAATGCTGCGCGCGAGACAGCAGGCCTGTTGCCGCTCAACAGCATCTGGCTGTGGGGAGGGGGAACCCTTCCGGCCAGCCTGTCTGCGCCTTGCAGCCGGATCTATGCCGACGATCCGCTGGCGCGCGGCCTTGCCATCGCCGCCGGGATACCCGGCGCCGCCTTGCCGCCTGCACTGCCGGAAAATGAGGGTAAAATCAACGAGTCGTCCTTGTTCGTCACAGAGCACTTGCGCGATACTATGTGGCGGGGAGATGAATGGCGTAAAGCTCTCGAACGCCTGGATGCGGAATGGCTGTCCCCGGCGGTCAAAGCGCTGCGCCAGGGAAAAATCAAGCGGCTTACCCTGGTTGCGCCGGGCGAATCCGCCGGCATCGAAGTGACGCTGGCGCGTAGCGACCTGTGGAAAATCTGGCGGCGCGGCAAGTCGTTGACTGAATTGTTTGCCTGACTGCCAAGAATACTGCAATAACCCTTGAAATTACTGGAGAAAAACCATGGCCGGATGGGTCAAATCCACCTTGAGTACTTTCGATCTTGAGCGCCTCATCCTGCGCTTGCTGGATACCGTCGAGGTTTTTTCGGGTTTTTCGCAGGCGGAGCTGATCGATCTGCTCGGCAGCACTGAAAAATGCGTATTCAATCCCAATGAAACCATCCTCAGCGAAGGCAGCAGCGGGACCTTCATGTACATCATCATCGACGGCGAAGTGGAAATCCGCAAAAAACTCGCGGTCGGCGGGGAAAAAATCTTGCGTAACCTCGGCGCAGGCACCTGTTTCGGGGAAATGGCGCTGGTGGACAACGACGTCCGCTCCGCCTCGGTCAGATCGCTAAGCAAATGCCTGCTGCTGCGGCTCGGCGAAAGCGACTTCTGGAAAACCCCGTCCACCAGCGCCAAGCTTTACCGCAATATCGCCCGCCTGTTGTCGCGCCGCTTGCGCGACAACAATGCGATGATTGCGCTGGCCTATCTTGAAACCGAAGCCGAACCCGAGTCATGCCCCGAATTCGACCCCGCAGCTACCCAGCGCAATTTTATCAGGCGCTGACCGGCGCTGGCTTGCCGCCGGTACTGGCGCGAATATACGCGGCACGCGGGATTCAGTCGACTAACCAGCTCGAATACCAACTGGCCGGGCTGCTGCCGTTCCATGAGTTAAAAAACATCCAGGACATGGCGCACCGTCTGGCCGATGCGATCGCCGCCGGCAAGCGCCTGCTGATCGTCGCCGATTACGACTCCGACGGCGCCACCGCCTGCGCCGTGGCGGTACGCGCCTTGCGCGGGTTCGGCGCCGAGGTGGACTATATCGTTCCCAACCGTTTCGAATACGGTTACGGCTTGACGCCGGAGATCGTTGAACTCGC
>CALMWM010000184.1 GCA_937873435.1 uncultured Gallionellaceae bacterium | reverse complement strand
CGGAAGCCGACCGCTGACCCGCAAGAGGAAACAATTATGAACGAAATATCCATTCCCTTGAGTGAGTTGCGGCGCAAACAGCCGCGCTTTGCCGGTCTCGAATCCGGGCATCGTGCCTGCCTCGGTTGCGGTCAGGCACTAGCCGCGCGGTTGGTGACGGAGGCTGCCGGCCCCGACGTGATGATCTCCAACGCCACAGGCTGTCTCGAAGTCTTTACCACGCCCTGGCCAGAATCGGCCTGGCGCTTGCCGTGGATGCATTCCCTGTTTGAAAACGCAGCTGCCATAGCTTCCGGCATGGAAGCCGCCATGAAGGCTCAGGGCAAATCCACCAAGGTGATTGCCATGGGCGGCGACGGCAGCACCTTCGACATCGGCTTCCAGGCTCTGTCAGGGATGCTGGAGCGCAACCATAACGTGCTTTACGTGTGCTACGACAACGAAGCCTACATGAATACCGGCATCCAGCGTTCCAGTTCCACCCCACATGCCGCTGCCACTACCACCTCGCCGGTCGGCAAGGAACGCATGGGCAAGCGCCACCTGAAGAAAGACATCATCTCGATCATCGCTGCGCATCATGTCGCTTACGCAGCCACTGCCTCAGTTGCCTATCCCTCCGACATCCGCAAGAAAGTGCGGCGTGCCATGGCAATCGAAGGGGCATCCTTCCTGCAAATCCATGCACCCTGCCCGTTGGGCTGGGGCCATGACGGCGCGGTAAGCATCGAGGTCGCACGGCTGGCGGTGCAAACCGGGCTATTCCCGCTGATCGAACTGGAGCGCGGCGAACTCACCGGTGCCATGCCGTTACGCACCCCCAAACCGGTTGTGGAATACCTCAAGGCGCAACAACGCTTCGGTCACTTATTCAAAGACGATCCGCGCGCACTGGAGGAACTCGAACACTTGCAGGCGATTGCCAACCATCACATTGAAATTTACGGCCTGCGTGGCGACGGAGTCGATCCTTTCGATAGCGAAGGCGCGGACACGGTGCGTCGTGGCGGCATTCGCTGGGCTTAATAATAATGTTTTGCATTAACAAAACAATGCAATAAATTGAAAGGTAACAAAATGGCTGTCATGACTCGTGGCGCTTTTGCCTATCCAGCATCCTCCCTGCAATACCATACCGGCACCTGGCGGGTGCAAAAGCCGGTGCATGAACATCAGGATGCTCCTTGCCACAATGCCTGCCCGGCAGGCGAGGATGCCCAAGCCTACCTGGCAAAAATCGCCGAAGGGCGTTTCCAGGAGGCTTGGGAAACCATCGTCAGGGTCAATCCGCTTCCCGCGGTAACCGGACGGGTCTGCCACCACCCTTGCGAGAATGCTTGCAATCGCGGCCAGTACGATGAGGCGCTGTCGATACATAGTGCCGAACGCTTTCTCGGCGACGAGGCGATCAAGAACAATTGGGCATATCCAGTAAAATCTCCTTCCGTTATCGCACCCACGGTTGCCGTGGTCGGCGCCGGACCAGCAGGATTGTCGGCGGCCTATCATCTGATTCAGCGCGGCTTTAACGTTACCCTGTTTGACGAATTGCCTGAGGCGGGTGGCGTACTGCGCACTGCCATTCCCCAATACCGTTTGCCACGAGATGTACTGAATGCGGAAGTGACTCGTTTGCTGGCGACCGGGATGCGTTTCGAGCCGCAAAAACGTCTGGGTCGTGATTTCTATATCGAAGACTTGCAGCGTGATTATGCTGCCGTATTCCTCGGCATCGGCAACCGCCACGGACGCGAATGGAGCGTCGATGGCGTAACCCCGCGCAGTTTGCGCAACGGCCTGGAATTGCTGGAGGAATGGGTTGCCATCGGTTCGGTACCGACGCCGCAAAGCGTTGCCATTGTCGGCGGCGGCAACACTGCTGTCGATATCGCTCGCGTTCTGAAACGCACAGGCACCCGCGAAGTCCATGTCATCACCCACCAGGCGCTGCCTGGTCAGGGCGTGCCACAGGAAATCACGATGACGGCGATTCCCCGCGAAATTACCCAGGCGCAAGAAGAAGGCGTGATTTTCCATGAGTTCCGCGGCATCCGCCGTCTCATCCTGCGCGGCGAAAAAGTGGTCGGCCTGGAACTGGTTCACATGAAAAAAGTGAAACAGGCCAACGGCAAGCTGGAAACCAAGGCGTTCGAAGGGACTGAAACCGTGCTCCATGTCGAACAAGTGATCCCCGCAATCGGCCAGGAAGTGTCGCCGTTCGGCGTCGAAAGCTTGCTGGAAAACAAGCCGTTCTTTACGGTTGACCCTTGGGGAGCGCTGGCCAAGCATCCCGGCATCTTTGTCGGCGGCGACGCCCGTGGCGGTCGAGGCACCCTGAGCGGCGCGGTGGGCGACGGGCGACGCGCGGCGGAAGCCATTGCTGCTTATATCCAGGGAAATGAACTGCCGGATGCTGCCCCTGCACAAAGCATTCCCTACTCCCGGATCAATCTGAATTATTTCGAGCATACTCCGCGGATCAAAACACCGATACTTTCCCCGGAAGCACGCAAAGGTTGCGAGGAAATCGAAGGCGATTTGAGCCAGTCGGCGATTTACGCCGAAAGCCAGCGCTGCTTCTCCTGCGGCAACTGCTTTGCCTGTGACAATTGCTGGACGTTATGTCCCGACACAGCGGTATTGAAAACCACCGAACTGGCGAGCGACGGTTCGCATTACGTATTTGATTACGACTACTGCAAGGGCTGCGGTCTGTGCGCACATGAATGTCCTAGCGGATTCATCGCGATGAAGGAAGAGTTGTAATACCCGAGCAACTGGCAGAATGCGCCCCTGATTGCCGCAGGCATCAGGGGCGCATTTTATTTTGTTGGAGTAACGAAATATCGTTATAAAGTGCTGACTGAGAATATTGCGGAGCTTGTACGTGAATTGCTTCTTCACATGACACTCAAGCTAATTCAATTGAAGTTATCTGGATGGAAAAGCTACCATGCAGTATGCCTTCGGCACTGAAGGCCACCCGGCGGTAGATTCATCTTCAGCACCCCTGATTTTGAACAGGCCGGACTTGCCGGCGGCAGGCTGCCGACCCTGGTCGGTTGCCTGGTACCAGAATGAGTAAAATGTATGACAATTCCTGACTTTTCCTCCGCCACCCTGGCGGATCTGGCCGCCCGCTACGGGATTGCGACCGAATATCACGACATCTGGGGAACACTGCACGCGACTTCGGATGAAACCCGCCGCGCTCTGCTCTCCGCCATGCAGCAACCGCTGAACGACGATCCCGCATTGCTCTTGCAAGGGCTTGAGGACGAGGAATGGCATGATCCTTTGCCTCCCGTTCTGGTCGTGCGCAGCGGCGAGGTGCTGCGGGTGCCGCTGAGCTTGCCAGCAGCAGATGCCCACCGGCCACATCGCTGGACGTTGCGCCGCGAAGGCGGCGAAACCCATACGGTGGAATTCACTCCTGCCGCGCTGCCGCAGCTGGGCCAGCGCCGATGCGCCAGCGGCGAGTTTCTGCGCTTTGCCCTCGACCTGCCTTCCATCGATGTGACTGGCTATCACCGCCTTGAACTCGACCTACCGGATAACTGCGACCGTCCCACCATGCCGCTGATCGTGGTGCCGCCCTCCTGTTACCAGCCGGACAGCATACGCGACGACGGCGGACAAGGCGGTCGTGTCTGGGGGCCGTCCGTGCAGCTATACGGCATATGCTCGCAGCGCAATTGGGGCATCGGCGATTTCACCGACTTGCGCAACCTTATCGACCTGGCGGCGGATGCCGGGGCCGGCATCGTCGGCGTCAATCCGCTGCACGCGATGTTCCCGGACGATCCGGCGCGCATCAGCCCCTACAGCCCGTCGAGCCGCGCCTTTACCAACATACTTTATCTGGACGTCGAGGCACTGCCGGAATTCCGCGAATGCGCAGCCGCACAAGAGATGGTCGCGTCGGAAAGCTTCCAAGCCCGCCTGCATCACCTGCGTGCCGAGGAATTGGTGAATTACCCCGATGTCGCTGCTGCCAAGCGCGAGGTGCTGGAACTGCTCTTCGGCCATTTCCGCACACATCACCTCGCCCATAACAGCGAACGTGCGCGCGCCTTCCGCGAATTTCGCTGGATGCAGGGCAGCGTCCTCGAAAACCAGGCCCGCTTCGAGGCGCTACAGGAGCACTTCCGCGCGCAAGACTCCAACGTCTGGGGCTGGCCTGCCTGGCCGGAAACCTACCGCGACCCGGCGGCACCAGCCGTCGCAGAGTTCGCCGCAAGCAACGCCGAGCGGGTGGATTTTTTCGCCTGGCTGCAATGGCTGGCCGACGCGCAATTGTCCGAAGTCGGTCGCCAGTCGTGGCTGCGCGGCCTCGCCGTCGGCCTTTACCAGGATCTCGCCGTCGGCGTAAATCCCGGCGGCGCCGAAGCTTGGTCGTGGCAGGACGTGTTCGCCGCCGGCGCTTATGCTGGCGCACCGCCCGACGATTTCAACTTGTTCGGCCAGGACTGGGGGCTGCCGCCCTTCATACCCCATCGCCTGCGCGAGGTGGCTTATGCGCCGCTAATCGAAGTGTTGCGTGCCAACATGCGTCATGCGGGTGCCCTGCGCATCGATCATGTGATGGGCCTTGCCCGCGTTTTCTGGGTGCCTGCCGGCATGGCGGCGACGCATGGCGCCTATGTCGCCTATCCGCTCCAGGACATGCTTGGAATCGTTGCGCTGGAAAGCCAGCGCAACCGCTGCCTGGTGATCGGCGAGGATCTCGGCACCGTGCCTGAAGGTTTGCGCCCTCGCCTCGCCAGCGCCGGTTTCCTCTCCTACCACCCTTTTCTGTTCGAGCGCTGCGAGGATGGGACATTCAAACCGCCCGCAGACTATCCGCGCCAAGCGCTGGTCGCCGCGAGCACGCACGATCTGCCCACACTGCACGGTTTATGGCGAGGCGCCGACTTGGATACGCGCGCAGCGTTACAGCTATTTCCGTCCGAGGCGCAGCGCGAAAACCTGGTGGCGTCGCGCACCCAGGATCGCGCCCGCATCCTCATGGCGCTGGAACACGAGCATCTCCTGCCGGAGGGCGCCGGTATCCACCCGGTGTCGGTGCCCGAGTTGACCCAGCTTTTCGTTCAGGCGATACATGCCTATCTCGCCCGAACACCAGCGCAATTGCTGGTTGTGCAGCCCGAGGATATTCTCGGGATTGCCGAGCAGACCAATCTGCCCGGCAGCCGCGACGACCAGCATCCAAACTGGCGGCGGCGCCTGACGCTGGATCTGGAAGAATGGCGCAACGACGAGCGTTTCAAAAGTCTTGCGGAAGTCCTGCGCCGCGAGCGTTCAGTGCGGTGACAGAGCATCAGGGTACAAACTGCCTTCCGCTTCGTTCCGGTCGGGCTGAAATGCGATTTATGCGACATCTCCATACCCGTTTCGGCGGCCTTCTATTCGTGCCTTAACGCCTCGATCGGATCGAGTAGCGCCGCCTTCTTCGCCGGGAAATAGCCGAAGATCAGCCCTACCGCCGCCGAGAAAACGAAGGCAACGGCAACGATAGGCGCATTGAAGACGAACGGCACATTCAGCACCGAGGCCAATCCCACCGATGCCGCCAGCGCCAGCACGATGCCGACGATCCCGCCGAAGGACGACAATACCGCGGCCTCCACCAGGAATTGCAGCAAGACCTCTTTTTCCAGCGCCCCGATAGCCAGCCTTGTCCCGATCTCGCGCGTCCGCTCGGTCACCGACACCAGCATGATGTTCATGATGCCGATGCCGCCGACCAGCAAACTCACCGCCGCGACCGCACTCAGCAGGGCAGTCAGCACCTGGGTGGTGGAGGTGAGCATCTTGGTGATTTCCTTCATGTCCATCACGTTGAAGTTGTTTTCTTCATTTTCCGACAAATGGCGCCGTTCGCGCATCAGGCGCTCGATCTCCTGCTGGGCGCGGCTGGTCGAGGCGCCATCGCGCACCGAGACCTGGATCAAGCCAACGTCCTGGTTGCCGGCAATGCGGCGCTGGAAGGCGCGTAGCGGGATGACGACCAGGTCGTCCTGGTCGCTGCCCATGGAAGACTGGCCCTTGGATTCCAGCAAGCCGATCACCTCGCAGGCGATTTTTTGCACGCGGATACGCCCCCCGACCGGGTCCAAGTTACCGAACAGCTTGTTGCGCACGGTATTGCCGATGACGCATACCGCTGCCCCGGCCCGCAACTCGCTTTCGCTGAACAAACGGCCGGACTTGGCCTTCCAGTTGCGCGCCTTGAAGTAGTCGTTGGTGGAGCCGCTGACTTGCGTCGACCAGTTGGCGTTGCCGTAGACCACGGTCAGGGAACGGGAGGCCGTGGGCGC
>CALMWM010000183.1 GCA_937873435.1 uncultured Gallionellaceae bacterium | reverse complement strand
TGGATGCGGGGATAGCATCGCTGAACATGTTCATAACGAGGGTCCTTTGTGTTAATTGCCTGATGTACTTTGGATAGAAGTGGTCTCGCAATTTCGGACAGCCCGTTAGGTGTTAGCCTTGCTCAACCCAAGCCGTGGATAATGCGGCAAACAGAGGAGCAAGCGCATGAGAAGGACAAGAAGGAATCACGCACCAGGATTCAAGGCCAAAGTGGCCCTGGCTGCGATCAAGGGCGACAGGACACTGGCCGAGTTGGCTGAACATTTTGACGTACATCCCAACCAGATTTCGGACTGGAAGCAACAATTGCAGGAATCGGCTGCCGACGTTTTCGGCAGCTCAGCCCAGGCAAAAGCGGCAGAACCCGACCTCAAAGTGCTCCACGCCAAGATCGGGCAACTCACGCTGGAGAATGATTTTTTAGAAAGCGCGCTCACCAAGGCGGGATTGCTGAGCGCAAAGCGATGATCGACCGAACCCACGGACTCCCACTGGTGCGGCAGTGCCAGATACTCGAACTGGCGCGCTCAACGGCCTACTACCAGCCACAGCCTGTTTCGCCGGAAGACTTGACGCTGATGCATCGGATCGACGAACTGCATCTGGAACATCCATTCGCCGGTGCCAGGATGCTATCCAAGATGCTCAAACGTGAAGGGCAACCGGTCGGTCGTCGCCGCGTCTCGACGCTGATGGAACGGATGGGAATCCATGCGCTCTACCGCAAACCCAACACCAGCAAGCGCCACTCGGCACATCCGGTCTATCCCTACCTGCTGCGGAATCTACCCGTCACCCGCTCCAACCACGTCTGGGCGGCGGACATTACCTACATCCCGATGAAGCGCGGCTTCGTTTACCTGTTCGCCGTCATCGACTGGGCGAGCCGCCGGGTGCTGTCGTGGCGGCTGTCCAACACACTGACCACCGACTTCTGCAAGGAAGCGGTGCAGGAAGCCATCAATCGCTACGGCAAACCTGAAATCTTCAACACCGACCAAGGCTGTCAGTTCACCAGCCTCGACTTCACCGGCCTGCTGAAAGATAACGGCATCCAGATTAGCATGGACGGCAAAGGCTGCTGGCGGGACAACGTGTTTGTCGAACGGCTGTGGAAGAGCGTCAAGTACGAAGAGGTTTATCTGCACGCCTACGACAGCGTGAGTGATGCAAAACGGGGCTTGGAGAAATACTTCAAGTTCTACAACCAGAACCGACCGCACACAGCGCTTGACGACAAAACGCCGGATGAGTTCTACTTCGACAACCTGCCTGCAATGCAGAAAGCAGCGTAGGCTTTAACCGCAAGGCTTCCACTTAAGAAATGGGAAACACTGTCCAAACAAGCGGAGCCACCTCTTTCCATACCGCAGCGTTCTTCCGCGACAACTACAAAGGCGGGCGTCATTGGAATGAATTGAAGCGAGTTAATGTCGATGGCACAGCTGCACTGATCGCCGCAGCGTATAAGTCAGGTGTGCGCCGATATGTTCAAATAAGTTCGATTGCCGTCCTGAATGGTTTACCTGGAACGCTCATCGACGAGACTTGTGAGCGTCATCCAGACGACGCCGATGACTATTACCGCAGCAAGATATTGGCGGATCGCGAAGTCCAAGCATTTATTGCAGCGAACGAAGATATGCACGCCGTTTTTGTACTTCCGGGATGGATGTGGGGGCCCGGCGATATGGGGCCCACCTCGTCTGGGCAACTTGCACTCGATACAGTAAGCGGAAAGTTACCCGGCATCATACCCGGCAGCTTTTCGATTGTTGATGTCCGTGACGTCGTCGCGGCAGTGATTTCTGCGGCAGAGCGCGGCAGGCGAGGCGAGCGCTACCTGGCAGCCGGAAAGCATATGACGATGCGAGAGCTCATTCCACTTATCGGTCGCCTCGCCAAGGTAAGGGTGCCGACACGTGAGCTGCCACTTCTCCTGTTGTATGTCATCGCAACGATTCAAGAGTTGTGGGGCCGACTTTCAGGAAAACCTATCCTGCTCAGCTTGGCAAATACCAGATTGCTCGACAAGGAGGCTGATCGTAGCCACTTCAACCATGCAAAGAGTGAGCGTGAGTTGGGGCTTTCCCTACGTCCGGTCGAAGCGACCGTAGGCGATACAATTGCCTGGTATCGCAACAATGGCTGGCTTCCTGCTTCGACCTAAAGAAGGGGGTGTCTCAGAAGTTTTAGTTGTTAAACATGAACCAATATTCTTTGCTAGCAATTGGGGGGCCGATAAGCCGAAGATCGGTCATTCGTTACAAAGAAGATATTGT
>CALMWM010000182.1 GCA_937873435.1 uncultured Gallionellaceae bacterium | reverse complement strand
GGTAATCGGAATAGGCGTTTTTCAGATCGGAATCCGTTTCGCCATAGGCAAAACCGGCGATCGTTTTAGGCTGTGTGGATGACATGGCGTCTGGTGCGAGTTGCATTGCTTGTATTCCCCCTTAGTATTGGCGCGGCGTGGAGCCGGTGGATTGGTACTTATCCACAAGATATCCCTAGGGATATCCACAACATCTTGTGCTTTTCAAAGCAAGATGCCACTAATTCTAGTTATCGAACCGACAAAACGCAACCCTAATTTTTACTTGGCAACCCGGCAAATAGTTGCCGGTTCCGAAAACTGGATCGGATGGGGAGAGGAATAATTCGGCGAGTGAGGCCGGCCTGTAGCCGGCGGGGGTTGTTACTGAAACACGATTTTTTTCAGGTTTGTTTCTCGAACAGCGCAATCGATTCGACATGGGCGGTATGAGGGAACATGTTGACCACGCCGGCTGCTTTCAACTCATAGCCTTTAACATGCACCAGCACCTCCGCATCGCGTGCCAGTGTGGCGGGACTGCATGACACATACACGATCCGGCGCGGCGCGTCTTCGCCCAGGGAGGTGACCACGGCGATTGCGCCGTCGCGCGGCGGGTCGATCAGCATCTTGTCGAATCGCCCGAGCCTGGCCAGCGATTCCTCGCTGGCTTCAAACAGGTTAGCCACCTGGAATTCGGTCGATTGCGCCAGGCCGTTGCGCTCGGCGTTGCTGCGGGCACGCCGCACCAAGGCCTCGCTGCCCTCGATGCCGACCACTTGCGCGCCGCGCCGGGCGATAGGCAAGGTGAAATTGCCCAAGCCGCAGAACAGGTCGGCGATCCGTTCGCCCGGCTGCGGATCGAGCAGGGCCAAGGCGCGCCGCACCAGCATCCGGTTGATCGCCGGGTTTACCTGGGTAAACTCGGTGGGATGGAAAGGCATCGTCACCCCGAATTCCGGCAACGAATAGCTTAATTCCGGCCCGCCGAGCGGATGGAAGGGCTGCACGGTGTCCGGCCCTTTCGGTTGCAGGTAAAAGCGGATGCCGTGCTCATCGGCAAAGGATTTCAGCAAGACCTCGTCGGCTTCCGTCAAGGGATCGAGAATCCGCAGCACCAGCGCATCCACGTGCTCGCCGAGCGCGATCTCGATCTGCGGCAGGCGCTCGCGTATCGACAATTGCCCGATTAATCCGCGCAACGGCACGAGCAGAGCGGAGATCCGCGGCGGCAACGTTTCGCAGGATTCCATGTCAGCCACGAAGCTGCTGCGTTTTTCGTGGAAACCGACCAGCAAGCGCCCCTTTTTATGGACATAGCGCACGGAAATCCGGGCGCGGTGGCGATAGCCCCAGGCTTCGCCGTAAATCGCCGGCAGGATGGTCTGCGGCTTTACCTTGCCGATATGCCGCAGGTTATCTTCGAGCACGCGCTGTTTCGCCGCCACTTGTGCATCCGCTTCGAGGTGCTGCATCGAACATCCGCCGCACACGCCGAAGTAGGCGCATTTCGGGGTCGCGCGGGTAAAGCTCGGCTTGGCGATCTGGGTCGCCGAAGCCTGTTCGTAGCTGGGTTTTTTCTTGAATGAAACGTAGCTCACCGTCTCGCCGGGCAATGCCCCTTCGATGAAGATCGCCTTGCCGTCGACGTGGGCGACGCCGCGTCCTTCGTGGTCGAGAGATTCAATAGTAGCAATAGGCATGAAACACCCTGTTCGGTCTAAGCGTTGGTAATCGGCCAGTTTTCGAGAAATTCGCGCCAGTGCGGCGCGTCGTGCTTGCCCAGCACGCCACGCACCAGATCGCACTCGCCCTGGTAGGCCTCGCGCGTCAAGGTTCCGCGCATCAACTGGAAGCGCAGGAACACCAGGTAGGTATTGGCGACATCGGTTTCGCAGTAGTTGCGGATGGCGTCGATCTCGCCGTTCTGGAAGGCTTCCCACACCTTGGAGCCGTCCATCCCCAATTTGCCGGGAAAACCGCACAATTGCGCGATCTCGTCGAGCGGCGCATTGGCGCGCGGCTGGTACATCGCCAGCAAATCCATCAGATCGAGGTGGCGCGTGTGATAGCGGCTGATGTAGTTGTTCCACTTGAATTCGCGGTCGTCCTCGCCCAAATCCCAGTAACGCGGTGCCTGGATGCCGTGGATCATGGCGCGGTAATGCAGCACCGGCAGATCGAAGCCGCCGCCGTTCCAGGACACCAGTTGCGGCGTGTATTTTTCGATGCCTTCGAAAAACCGGCGGATCAACTCCGCTTCGCTGTCTTGCGCGCTGCCCAGCGTCCATACCTTGAAATTGTCGCGGTCGCGCAAGGCACAGGAAATCGCCACGACCCGGTGCAGATGATGTTGCAGGAAATCGCCCCCGGTCGCCTGGCGCCGCTTCTGGAAAGCCATTTCGGCAATCTGGGCAGCGGAAATCTCTTCATCCAGCGCATAAAGTTTGCGCAGCCCATCGGCATCGGGAATGGTTTCGATATCGAAAATAAGTGTTGGCGTCATATTCGGCTGTAGCGTCCCGTAAATTTGCGACGCGAATTGTACCTGATTTGGGCTGCTTCGCGGTCGCCCTCCCAGCCATGCGACATCAGTTGCCATAGGGTTCGTGCCGAATCTCAAATTCCCCGCTTGAAAAAATTATTCGCCGACATCTTGACAATGCCAAAGCCGAAGCTACAATTGAGAACAATTCTCATTTGCAAGTAACTCGTTAACTGAAAGGAAAACCAATGTCTCAACAACGCCCTCTGTTCACACTCACCCTGCTGCTGGGGTTGCTGGTCAACGCCAACCTGGCCGCAGCGGTCGAATATCCGATAGGCACGCCGCAACAGCGCAACGGCATGGAAATCGCCGCCGTCTACCTGCATCCGGTCGTCATGGAGCCGGACGGCATGATGAAAAAGCCGGAAGAATCGGATATCCACATGGAAGCGGACATCCATGCGCTAGCCAATAACCCCAACGGTTTCGAGGAAGGCGCGTGGATGCCCTACCTGATGATCAAATATGAAGTCGCCAAGCAGGGCGGCAATGAAAAAATCGCCGGAGACTTCATGCCGATGGTAGCCAACGACGGCCCGCATTACGGCGACAACGTCAAACTCAAGGGGCCGGGCAAGTACACCGTCAAATTCAAGATTTCCCCGCCGACATCCAACCCCGAAGCGCATTTCGGACGGCACACCGACCGGCTGACCGGCGTGCGCCCCTGGTTCAAACCGTTCGAGGTCGAGTACGAATTCACCTACGTCGGCATCGGCAAGAAAGGCGGGTACTGAACATGAGGCACCTCACCCTGAAACCCCTTGCCGCTGCGGTGCTGCTCGCCATTTCCGGCGGCGCGGCACAGGCGGGCGATGCCGATATGGCGAAAGAATTGAAGCGACTGGCCGAGCGCATGGAAGCACTGGAAAAGGACAACGCCGCGTTGCGTCGACAGCTTACCGTCGCCCAACCCGCCGAAACGAACCTGGACAAGCGCCTGAAAGCGCTGGAAGAAAATCAAACTCTCGTGGAACAGGGGCTGACGCGAGATAACCTGAGCGAAACCGAGCCTGAATTGACAGCGCGCCTCAAGGCTGTCGAATACCAGGCATTGGAAATGCAAAAGCAATCCCGCACCATCAAGGCTCTGGACGGGGTTAGCGCCGGCGCCAGTTTCACTACCGTGGCTCAACGCGCCAGCGGCGGGCCGAACAATGAAATTCAGCTCAACTACCGCACCGATATTACCGTCAGCACTCCGGCGGGAACGATAGGAGATACGACCGGCAAGATTTTCGGTCACTTCCGCATCGGTCAAGGCAAGGGGCTGGGAAATCTGATGACCGCCTTCTCCGGCGCGAATACCAGCGCGTTCCAACTGGGCACGGCGGAACAGGCCGACAACAGCGCGGTAATGCTGGCACAGGCCTGGTACCAGGCGGATATTCCCCTGCCGCTCGGCGGCTTCAAGCCGCGCTCGAAAGAGACGCTGACCATCAATTTCGGCAAGATGGATCCTTTCGGCTTCTTCGACCAAAATGCCGCCGCCAACGATGAAACCCGGCAGTTTCTCTCCAGCATGTTCGTACACAACGCCCTGCTGGACAATCCGCTGGCGGCCAATGTCGGCGCCGACGCCTACGGCTTCAGCCCCGGTATGCGCATTTCGTATTTCAACGAATCGCAAAAGCCGGAAAACTACCGGCTCTCGCTGGGCGTCTTCGGAGCCGGGCCGGGTGCCAATTTCAGCCGCTCGTTCACATCGCCGTTCGTGATCGCCCAAGCGGAAACGCGTCAGATATTCTTTTCCGGGCTGCCCGGCAACTATCGCGTCTTCCTCTGGCGTAACGGTCAAGCTCCAACCTACGCCGCAGGAGAAACCAAGCCGCATCGCGGGATGGGACTGAATTTCGACCAGCGTATCGGCGATGCCGTCACCCTCTTCGGTCGTTACGGCAAGGCCTGGGGCGAGCGTTTGGCATTCGACCAAACATTGAGCCTGGGCGCGGAGCTCGGCGGCAATTATTGGGATCGAGGTGGCGACAGCCTGGGGCTGGCATTCGGCGTGAACAAGGTAAGCGCCGCTTTCCGCAACGACTCGGCCCTGCTCGACGCCAACGGCGATGGCATCGCGGATTACGGATATGGCGCCAGCGGCGCGGAAAACGTGGCGGAACTCTACTACCGCTACCGCCTCAACAAGCAGTTCGAAATCACCCCGGACTTCCAGTGGCTGCGACGCCCCGCCGGCAACGGCGATGCCAGCGCCGTGAAGATACTGGGAGTAAGAGCACAACTGACATTTTAATCGGAAGCGCCATTCCCCTCGGAAAGGAGAATTCATGAAAACCTTGCAATGGTTGTTTCGCGGCCGGCTTACCGGCTTGGTGGCATGGCTGTGCCTGGCGGCAATCGGCCTGATCCTGCCGCTTCATGTTAACGCCGGAGAATTGCCGACCTACGCGCTGTCCGTGGAAAACGGGCATTTCACCCCGGAAACCGTCTCCGTAGCGGCTGGTCAGCGTTTCAAGATCGTCGTCACCAACAAAGGATCGGGGCCGGAGGAATTCGAGAGTCTCGAATTGCGCAAGGAAACCGTGCTGGCACCAGGCGTCACGCGAGCCCTGGTGTTCGCACCGCTCAAGCCCGGCATCTACAAGTTCTTCGGCGATTTCCACCCGGACACCGCCAAGGGCCAGATCGTCGCCAAATAGGAGAGCAACATGGGCAACGCACTGTTTATCGTCTGGCGCGAAAGCGTCGAGGCCATTCTGGTGATCGGCATCCTCTATGCCTGGCTGAAGGCCAACGACTATCGCCACGGCATCCGCTGGCTATGGGGCGGCGTCGCGGGCGGCGTCGGACTCGCCGCGATTCTGGGTTTCGCCATGCTGGCGGTGCAGAGCCAGTTGGCCGGCGATGCGCTGGAGTGGTTCCAGATCGCCATGGTATTCATCGCCGCCGCGCTGATCGTGCAGATGGTGTTGTGGATGCGCAAGCACGGCAAGAATCTCAAAGGCGAACTGGAAGCCGAAATGGGCCGCGCCATGACCCGTTCCAGCATGTTGGGCGTGGCCGTGGTGGCCGCTCTGGCGGTGGGACGCGAAGGAGCGGAAACCGTGATCTTCCTTTATGGGCTGGGCATGGAACGCAGCGGCGGTGATCTCGCC
>CALMWM010000181.1 GCA_937873435.1 uncultured Gallionellaceae bacterium | reverse complement strand
CCCGGCTGCACACGGACGCACCACCACAGACAACAACCAATGCTTATCCTGCCCCGATTCCCCCGTAGAACCGCTGATCACGTGCTGGCACAAGCATTGCTGGGTAGCTTCAATACCATTTAGTACAGGAATGCCATGACAGGCCAACGCAACAACTATGCGAGGAGCGAGATGCTCACGCCTTCCGCAGCCTTGAAAGACATCGAGAATCACACCGTCGCAGCGAGCGGCAAATGTGCCGGTGAGTTCGCCAATCTGTCGATGGCCAGCGCTTTCCAGCCTATCATCAGTTTGCCGCACCGCCGCCCGGTCGGGTACGAGGCGCTGCTGCGCGCGCGCACCGGCGACGGGCAACTGGTGGCGCCGCCCACGGTGTTCGACATGGCGCAAAACGAAAACGAGTGCGTCTTCGTCGACCGGCTGTGCCGCTATCTTCACGTAAGCAATTTCCTCGCCGCCGGTGCCAACGAAAACAGCTGGCTTTTTCTCAACGTCAATCCGCTGGTCTCGGTTCACGGCAGGGAACACGGCTCATTTTTCGAGGAGATGCTTGAACGCCACGGGATGCCGGCGCACCGTATCGTGATTGAGATTCTTGAAGGCGAAATTCAACAGGAGGAGCAGCTCGCCGCCTCGGTGGAGTATTACAAGTCGCTGGGTTGCCTGGTCGCCATCGACGATTTCGGCGCGGGCCATTCCAATTTCGACCGGATTTGGCGCATCGCGCCGCACATCGTCAAGCTGGATCGCTCGATGATCGTTCAGGCGTCCAGCAGCAGCGTGGTAAGGCGCTTGCTGCCGCGCCTGGTCAGCATGATTCACGAATCGGGCAGCCTGGCGCTGATGGAAGGCATCGAAACCGAGGAGCAGGCATTGATCTCGATGGATGCCGGTTTCGATTTCGTGCAGGGCTATTATTTCGGCCGCCCCGCCGACACCATCGGCCCGCTGGATGGCGTGCTGGCGGATATCTGCGATCGCTTCAGGAGTTTTTCCGACCAGGAAAACCAGCGTTACCGGCTCGAATTGCAACGCTATGAGGGTATTTTCAGGCAAGCCTCCCGTCTGATCAGCGCCGGTCACTCCATGGCGCAAGCCTGCCGGGAGCTGCTCGAACAGCCCAAGGTGGAACGCTGTTACCTGCTGGATCTGGAGGGCTATCAGCTCGGCGCCAATCTTGCAGCCCCGCAACGCTTGCGCCCGCCCGACCCGCGTTTTTCACCGCTGGCCGACGCGAGCGGCGCGATATGGTCGCGCAAGCCGTATTTCCGGCGGGCCGTCAATGCGCCCGCTCAAGTCCAGATCAGCCGGCCCTACCTGTCGGTTACCGGCGCCAACATGTGCGTCACGCTCTCGATCATG
>CALMWM010000180.1 GCA_937873435.1 uncultured Gallionellaceae bacterium | reverse complement strand
GCGGTGACGAAGGAACCGCATCGTTCGCGATTGATGCGGTTCGCTATGCTCACCGGCATCCTACGGTGTTCGGTGGTGGAATCTGCGACGGGTTTCCCCTTCTGCACCGCCTCGCCTGACCGGAAAAGCCGGGGGAAGTCGGCGAGCACTGTTTGAGCGCGTAGCGCAACAAGTCCTCCAGATATTGCTATGTTTGATCTCAAATGATTGCATTGTTCTTGTAAAGTGCTATCATTTTCATCATGAACAGCAGGCATCGCAAGACGCTCGAAACCATCTTCGCCGACCCGATCAGCGGAATCCTGTCGTGGGATCGTATTGAAGCGCTGCTGGTGTCTATCGGCTGCAATGTCGTGGAAGGCAGCGGATCGTCGGTGGCATTCGAGAAAGATGGACGACGGGCATATTTCCATCGTCCGCATCCGCAGCGCGATGCGCTCAGGTATCGCGTCAAGGCGGCACGCGAGTTTTTGATAAAACTGGGGATCACATCATGAAAAACACCATGACATACCGTAGTTACACTGCCAGCCTGGAATTCGACCCTGACGATAACATTCTGGTCGGGCGCGTGCTGGACATCGACGACATCATCAGCTTTCATGGGGAATCGGTCGCCGAGTTCACCCACGCATTCCATGAAGCCGTGGACGATTACATTTCCGCCTGCGAGAAGATGGGCCAGACGCCCGAAAAACCCGCTTCCGGGCGCATGATGTTGCGCGTCGATCCGGTGGTACACGCAGCGGCACTCAAAGCCGCAGCGCACACCGGGCAGAGCCTTAACCGATGGGCAGAATTGGTGCTGCGGCAGGCTGCCCATGTTTGATGCAAGCCCGCGTAGGATGGGTTGAGCGTGGCGATACCCATCGCTCAAGCGTCCTGGCTGCGACGAGTGGATGGTCTCTCGCTATTCTGATGAGCAATGGTAATATTGCCTCATCACCCGTTGGAGAAATCCCATGAAACGCTACGACCGCATTACCTTCGACCCCAACGTCATGGGCGGTAAGCCCTGCATTCGCGGATTGCGCGTTACCGTCGGCATGGTTGCCGGTTTGGTGGCAACCGGCCATGGGAGGGAAGCCATTCTTGCGCTCTATCCCTACCTCGAACCTGAGGATATCGACCAGGCGCTAGGTTATGCTGCTTGGCGGGTTGAAGAGGTCGAACTTCCCCTCGTTGCCTGACCGGGAAAAATGAAGCTGCTGGTGGACATGAACTTGTCGCCCGAGTGGATTAAGACACTCGGGGATGCAGGTTTCGAGGCAGTCCATTGGAGTATGGTAGGTAAGGGAAATGCGCCCGACAAGGAGTTGTTCGATTGGGCTCGTGACCATAACCATGTCGTTTTCACCCACGATCTCGATTTTGGCGCCATGCTGGCTATCACCCGAGCGGAATCGCCAAGTGTGTTCCAGATTCGCACCCAGGATGTTGCGTCCGCCTCGCTTGCGCCAAGAGCAATCGTCCTGCTACGCCGTTTCGAGGCTGACCTGCTCGCCGGTGCGTTGCTTGTGGTGGACGAACTGCGCGAGCGGGTGCGGCTGTTGCCGCTGGGCGATAGATGAGGGTTGCACCGTGCAGCAACGTGCGTAAGGCGTAATCCTGTGGCGCGACAAAACCCAAAAAAATATCCAAGCTAGCGCTAAAATTGCAGATAGAGTAGGATTAAATCCTATTTTTTCCGGATAGGGGTCATCATGCGCACAACCCAGCAATTCAGCATCACCCTGCCCAATGAGATGGCGGAAGCGGTTAAAAGCAAGGTCGCGGGTGGCGAGTATGCCAGCGAAAGCGAAGTGATCCGCGACGGATTGCGCGTCCTTATGGCCCGTGACCGTGTTGTCGACAACTGGCTTCTGCAACAGGTGGGGCCTGCCTACGATGCGTTGAAGGCCGATCCGGCGCGGGCTGTTAGCGTTGACCAGGTGCGGGCCAAGCTCGCGGCCGAACACAAGAAGGCCACCGAAAAAGCGTGATGCGCTACACCGTCGTCTTTACGCCGGAAGCACAGGAGCAACTGGCGGCGCTTTATCGCTATATCGCAGGCGCCGCGTCACCAGAGATTGCGGAGCGTTATACCAGTGCCATCGTCACGTATTGCGAAGGCTTGCAGAACTTCCCGCACCGGGGCACTTGCCGTGATGACGTTCGCCCTGGGCTACGCATAACAAATTACAAAAAGCGCGCCGTGATCGCTTTCGACGTGGATGCTGGGGTGGTTTCCATCATCGGGGTGTTCTATGGCGGCCAGGACTACGAGACTGTTTTGCAGTCCGATCTGTACGACTAAATGTAGTGGCTGCTTTTCGGGGATGGGCCAGATTAGCCTGTGTTGGATGGGTCGAGCGCAGCGATACCCATCGCTTCGCTCAGGTATTTGATGCGCCATGGGATGTTGCTATGTTTGATTTTCGCCGGGAAGTTGTCAGGGCAATAGTGATGTTCCCTGCGTGTTTTCAAGGATTAAACCTGCCGCACCGGGCCGGGGTATTGCGCCACCAAAGCATCCGCGGTTAGCAAGGTAATCCCCTCGACAGTCGCTTGCGCAACCAGGATGCGGTCGAACGGGTCTTTATGGATGTGCGGCAGGCTGTCGATAAAAACGCTATGCTCGCTGGTAATTGCCAATTCCTGGTAGCCGTTGTCCAGCAGCCCGCGGCGCAACACCCTG
>CALMWM010000179.1 GCA_937873435.1 uncultured Gallionellaceae bacterium | reverse complement strand
CTGCGCCCGCCATGTAGGATTCCTGGCTGAAATTCCAGGCCCGGTGCGCCGAATCGGTAGCCACCCGCTGCGCATCCAACCGGCTTCCCATCAGCCTGATCGCACTCAAGGAATCATCGACTTCGCGTACGGCGTTATAAATCACCCGTACATAGGTCTCCACCATTTCCTCATGAACGGCCTGCGCATAATCCACCTCGCGCGAGCGCTTGCCGTTATCGAAAATAGTTATCGAGAGATTGGCGATTGCGTTCCAGAACAGCGATTGGGGCTGAAACAGTTGCGACAAATAGGCGCTGCCATAGCCCACCTGCGCAGTGAGATCCAGAGGTGGAAGCACACGGGCGCGCGCCACATCGATATCGGCATCGGCAGACAACAGCCGAGATTCGATTACGCGCACGTCAGGCCTGCGCAGCAGCAACGCAGAGGGCACCCCCGGCAGCACTGCCGGAAAATTGACCGAGTCGAGTCCATTGTCGGACAGTTTTATCACACCAGGTGTAGCACCCGCCAAACCTGCCAACCGATTCAGCACCACTTCGCGCTGCTGCTCCAATACCGGGATGGTCGCTTTGACTGCATACACCGCTGACTTTTGCTGCTCTTTTTCCGTGATGGTGGCGTCGCCCTTTTCCAGGCGCGCATCCACCGAAGCGAGCATTTCGCTCAACGCCTTTTCGGTTTCGTGGGCCACCCTCAAGCGGTCGTTAAGCGACAGGTATTCCAAGTAGGCAGCCGCAACAGCGGCAACCATGTTGCGCTGCACATCGTCGCGCTGGAAAGTCGCCTGCCACAACTGCATTTCGGCGGAATCGAGCAGTGCCGAGCGCTCCCCCCACAGGTCGGGCCGCCAATCAGCGCGGAGACTAGCTTGGTAAGTCCTGCGCGAGTGAAGCTCGCCGCCGGGTGCCACCGTCCCGACACCGCCATAAGGCCCGGTGTTGCTGGCCTGAGCAGGCAAGGAAACCTCCGGGAGCTTACCGGCCCCCGCCTGCTCAAGACGTGCCTGACTTTGCGCGATGCGCCAAGCCGCGATCCGCAAGTCGGGATTATTGGCAAGCGAGCGATCCATCAAGGCATCCAGCTCCGAACTTCCCAGAAGACGCCACCACTCGGCCAGGACATTGCTCAACGCAAAGGACGGAGAAGGCGAAGAAGGTGCGGTCGAACAAGGTGAGCAGGGCACGGAAGGCGCGGAGACAACAGCCTTCGTGGAATTGGTCACATCGGCAACCACTTGAGCTTTATTGAAACGCTCGGGTAGCGGCACCATGGGCACGTCGTAGCGATCCCGTTTTACCGCACACCCCGTCAGCAACAGCAAACTCAGCACGGTGAGCGCAACTCCCCGCAAAGCGGAATCACCATATGAATGATGGCGTTTAGGAAACATGGGTTATATGGTCGCCAGACAAAATATCGAAACCATCATTTCTCGTCTTCCATCAAAAAGTCTAACTGCCTGCTCCCTCCGAACTTACCCTTAGCCGCATTCCCCCGAACCTTCTTGGGAGCAATGTCGATTGTTTCCAGAATGCTTTTGAAATCAATTTTTCGCTCGGCCATCTCGCCCATCAACACAGCCACAATCGCCCAATGAGCAGGGACTTCGCCGTGCGTGGCGTAGTTTGTTACCGAATTGCTGTTGAGTTTCACCAAGTCGGCAAACTGTTTGGAAGTCAAACCAGCCTTGCCCAGCTGCCGACGGAACTCTTCGTATGTCATTTACACAACTCTTTGTATGCGCCTCATTATGAATATGTCATAAACCCTTATTTTTAATTATATTGTTTTGTATTTAATGAAGTCAACACATACTTTAATTACTGTCAATTACAAATCAATTTGTTTGCTTAATTAATTTATGTGTATAAATTAAAGCCATTTTCCGATACTAACGACATACCGCCTGCGCATCCACTCACAAAATCTCACCGGCTTCTCACGATCATGCTGTCACGTTTAACCAGAAATGAACGGGGGAAAAGGTTGTTTAATTTCTGCACAAATGGGTTGATTCGGAAAATCGCGAAAACACTCAGGCCGTTTGGAGCTATGCACTCAGGCAGGTGTTTGTGAAATGAAGAGGGGAGGCCGATCAAAGTTGCGGCAAGTAATGCGGAATAAATAAAAGGCTCGGCGGCAAATGTTAAATTTGCGCTGCCGAGCCTTCGATAGAACTGAGGATAATTTATGAACGTTTACATGCAGTTTTTTTTGCTTGGCAGTCGATCAGTCGCGATTATTTTGCTACCGGGCAGGTTAAAACAAACTCAGCCCCCCCTTCGACATTGCGCGCTTCGATTTTACCGTCCATGCTGTCCTCAACTATCATTTTCGACATGTACAGGCCGATTCCGCTTCCTGCGTGCTTGG
>CALMWM010000178.1 GCA_937873435.1 uncultured Gallionellaceae bacterium | reverse complement strand
TGACCTTGTTGGCGTGCTTGATGGCGCGGAACTGTTCGCGGAACGCCTTGTCGCCGGCAAATTTCTCCAGCTTTTTCAACTGGTCGAGGTCGGTGATCCACTCCTTGCCGATATGCGCAGTAATCAGCTGCGTCAAGCCGGGGTTGGCTTGGTTGAGCCAGCGGCGCGGCGTGACGCCGTTGGTGATGTTGATGATTTTATCCGGGAAAACACGGGCGAAATCGCGGAATATGGTCGACTTCATCAAGTCGGTGTGGATCTGCGCCACGCCGTTGACATGGTGGCTGCCGACGATGGCCAGATAGGCCATGCGCACCCTGCGGCCCCTGTCTTCATCCACCAGCGACATGCGCCGCATCAGGTCGACGTCGCCCGGATTGCGATGCACCACGTCGGCGAGGAAACGCCGGTTTATTTCGTAAATGATCTGCAAATGGCGCGGCAGAATGTTTTCCATCAGGCTTACCGACCAGGTTTCCAGTGCTTCCGGCATCAATGTATGGTTGGTATAGGAAAAAGTGCGCTGGGTAATATTCCAGGCGCGCTCCCATTCGAGGCCGCGCAAATCGACCAGCACCCGCATCAGCTCGGGAACGGCAATCGAAGGGTGGGTGTCGTTGAGTTGAATCGCTACCTTTTCGGGCAGATCGTCGATCGGGTGCTTGGATTTATCGAAACGGTAAAGAATGTCCTGGATCGAAGCGCTGACGAAAAAGTATTGCTGTTTCAGGCGCAACTCGCGCCCCATCTGGGTGGTGTCGTTGGGGTAAAGCACCTTGGAAAGATTTTCCGACTCGTTCTTGTCCTCCACCGCCTTGATGTAGTTGCCCTCGTTGAAATACTGGAGATCGAAGTCGCGCGAAGCCTTGGCCGCCCACAGACGCATATTGTTGACGGTATGGCCGCCGTAGCCGGGGATGGGCGTATCGTAGGCCATCGCCATCACGTCCTCGGTTTCCACCCAGTGGTGGCGCAGCTGACCCTTTTCGTCGGCATATTCCACTACCCGTCCGTGAAATTTTACCGGGAACAACACCTCGGGGCGGGCGAATTCCCACGGGTTGCCGTAACGCAGCCAGTTGTCGGGATGCTCCACCTGGTAGCCGTTTTCGATGCGCTGGTTGAACATCCCGTACTCATAACGGATGCCATAGCCGTAACCGGGCAGGCCCAGCGTCGCCATCGAGTCGAGAAAGCACGCCGCCAGCCGTCCCAGGCCGCCGTTGCCGAGCGCCGCGTCGGGTTCGAGCTGGCGGATTTTTTCCAGATCCTCGCCCAATTCCTGAATGGCCTGGCGGCATTCCGCCTCGAAACCGAAATTGAGCAGGCTGTTGATCATAGTGCGCCCGATCAGGAATTCCATCGACAGGTAATACACACGTTTGACATCCTGCTCATAGTAGCTTCGCATGGTCTCCATCCAACGCCCGATCAGACGCTCGCGTACCGCGTAGGAAATCGCATAAAACCAGTCGCGGTCGGTGGCGGTAAGCGGGTCTTTGCCGACCGAGTAAGTCAGGTGGTTGATCAGGGAATGTTCGACGGATGCGGTGTCCAGTTCCTGGGAGTCGGGACGGGATGCTGAGGTAGGGGTAACCATTCAGGATGCTCCATTTTTTTGCGGATCGTAGTACAGCATAGCGCCTCAAATCATGGTGGTAAAGGAGTGCGGGCGCGGATATTCATCCGGCATAAAATTGCCGCTTGATTAGCGATTGGCTACGTCGACAGTGCGATGGATAAAAAGGTCACGTAAAGCGCGCCGTTTAACCCCAAATGCCACACCCGGATTTGCCCGCGTGCCGATATCAGGCGCAGCCACAGGGCAGCAACGATGGTGATGGCGACCCCTGCGAGCACTTCCTGACGCGGCTCCCACGGGGTCAGCATAATGCCGATGGCGGGCAGCAGGGTACCCTGGAATACCATCGCACCGGTGATGTTGCCAAAAGCCAAGGTGTCCTTGCGGCGGCGTATCCACAGGATGCTGTTGACCTTTTCCGGCAGTTCGGTGGCAATCGGGATGATCAGCAGCGACAGCAGCAGGGGGGAGATGCCGAGAAGCTGCGCGGCGCTCTCGACGCCGTGGATGAAGCCTTTTGCTCCACCGACCAGCAAAATCAAGCCGAGCGCCAGTTGCAGCAGGATTACCGGCAGATTGGCCGGCAGGCCGATGCGGCACAGGAACATCGTTTCCTCGGCCTCAGTTCCGTGGCCGTCCTTGACAAGTTGTGCAGAGGCGCGCAGGGTCAGCATGATGTAGAAGAAGTAGGTAAGCACCAGCGTGAAACCGATCGCGGCGCGGGCTGCGGCCTGTTGATGCGGTACGAAAAGGGCGAGGGCGGAAAATACGAAGGCGGCGAGGAAAAAATTGAGGTC
>CALMWM010000177.1 GCA_937873435.1 uncultured Gallionellaceae bacterium | reverse complement strand
CGCGTCGGTTTTTTAGCTTATGCGCGCAGCGCATTCCAAAACTCAACACTAAACACTCAAAACTAAAAACTGCTTTTTTTGTTGCCGGGCTAATAAAAAAGGCACGCTCTCGTGCCCTTTTGTTACTTGCGTAAAGCGCGGATTTTAACGGATTTTGGTGAAATTAGCACCCATTACCGCAGGCGCCAGGCGGCTTTGGCAAACCAAGGCTTGGCGGCCGCCCCATCGCCTCACCGAAAACTCACCATTTAACTGGTTTATACCTAGCATCACTGCTAGTATTTAGGGGAATCCCCTATCCCTTAGTTTCCTTAGCAACATGGCTCAGCCGACACCACCGTTCCCGGAATCCGCTACGCCCCGACATGAATCGTCGGAAGCACACCGTTCCGAGTATTTTCCCACGGTGGCTTCGCGCAGATCGTCGGACGCGGTGGTAACTTCTTCGTCGTTTCTCCGGCGCCTGGTGGTCGGCGTCATCGTCATCAACCTGTTCGTCAGCGCCCTCGCGGGGTTTTGGCTGAACCACGGCAGGCAACAGGATCAGGCGGATGCAGCGACTTCCACCCGCAACCTGGCGCAGATCCTGGAGCAATATATCGCTGGCGTGGTCGGCAAAGTCGATTTGGCGCTGCTGACCGTGGCGGACGAACACGAGCGCCTGGCCGCTCGCGGCATCGTCGATGCACGGGTGCTGAACGAACTGCTCGCACGCCAGCAAAGCCATCTCCCGGAAGTAATCAGCCTGCGGGTGGCCGACGCCGCAGGTATCGTCAAATATGGCCCCGGCGTAGTGACCGGCTCGCCGATCAATATTGCCGACCGCGAATACTTCATCCGCGCCCGCGACGATGCCAAGGCCGGTTTGGTCGTCGCCAAGCCGGTTTTCGCCCGCATCAGCAAGAAATGGGCAATCGTTCTCGCGCGCCGCCTTAACCGGCCTGACGGCTCTTTCGCCGGTGTGGTTTACGTCAATCTCGCGCTGGAGCATCTGAGTAAAACCTTTTCTGCCATCGATGTCGGCAAGCACGGGGTGATTTCCCTGCGCGACGCCGAATTGGGCCTCGTTGCCCGCCATCCAGAACTCGGGGAACCTGGCAGCGCCATCGGCCAGAAATTCGTGTCGAAACAGCTTCACCAACTGGTCGATGCCAAACAGACCAGCGGCACCTACATCGCCCGCTCCGGCACCGATGACATCGAACGCACGTTCACCTTTCGCAAATTATCCAATCCGCCCTACTACATCTTCGTCGGCCTGGCCACCGAGGACTATCTTGCCGAATGGCGTAGCAGCACCGCCAAGGCCTTGGCACTGGTGGCACTGTTCATCCTGAGCACGCTGATTTCGGCATGGCTGCTGTACCGTGCCTGGCAACGCCAGATGATCGCCGTCGAGGCGCTGGCGCGCGAGGAAACCCGCTTCCGCACCATGGCCGATCACACCTACGACTGGGAATACTGGCAGGGGTCGGACATGAGGATCATCTACATGACACCCTCCTGCGAGCGGATTACCGGCCATTCCCAGGACGCGTTCACGTCCGACCCCGGCTTGCTTTACAGCATCATTCACCCGGAGGATCGCCACCTGATGGCCTCGCACCTCAGCGATGCCACCTACGAAGACGAGGCCACGGTGGATTTCCGTATCGTTAGGCGCGACGGCAGGATTTGCTGGATCGCCCACGGCTGCCGGGCGGTTTACGGGGAAAACGGTCAATTCATGGGACGCCGTGCCAGCAACCGTGACATTTCCGAGCGTAAGCAGGCCGAGGAAGCATTACGCCTGCTGAACGAAAACCTGGATCTTCGCGTCCGTGAGGAAGTGGCCAAGAACATCGATCAGGAACGCCTGCTGATCCAGCAATCTCGTCTCGCCGCGATGGGCGAAATGATCGGCAACATCGCTCACCAGTGGCGCCAGCCGCTCAATGCATTGGGGTTGCTGCTGAACAATATCAAGGATGCCAACGACTTCCACGAACTCGATACCGCGCTGATCAACGATATGACGGCGAAAGGACGGCAACTGATCGACAAGATGTCTTCAACCATCGACGATTTCCGCAATTTCTTCAAACCGAACAAGCTAAAAGAGAATTTCAATTTGGCGAATGCCGTCGAAAAAACCTTGGATCTCATCGGTCACAGCCTGAAAAATCACAATATCAGCACTCAACTGACTGTCGGTGACGCTATCCAGGTAAATGGTTTCCCCAACGAGTTTTCCCAAGTATTGCTCAATGTTTTCAACAACGCCAAGGATGCCATGCTGGAAAGGAATATCCGTAGCGGAAGAATCGAGATTTCACTGGAAAGCGACGAAAAAACCGCACTAGTCATTATCAGGGACAATGCCGGCGGCATTCCAGACG
>CALMWM010000176.1 GCA_937873435.1 uncultured Gallionellaceae bacterium | reverse complement strand
CGTGGTAATGTATTCCGTGTTGCCAACGAAGCGGTGATGAAGGCTGGTCAATATGCTTACCGTGACCGTCGTCAGCGCAAGCGTCAGTTCCGCGCCCTGTGGATTGTGCGTATCAATGCGGCAGCACGCGAGTTGGGCCTGACCTACAGCGTGTTCATGAACTGTTTGAAGAAAGCAGCGATTGAGATTGATCGTAAGGTTTTGGCTGATCTGGCAGTGTTTGACAAAGCTGCGTTCGCTAAAATCGTGGAGCAGGCCAAGGCAACTTTAGCTTAAGTAGCCCTGCTCGGAAAAGGAGGCTCTGGTAGCCTCCTTTTTTAACGCCTGATAATTCGATGTGGTAGCGGCAAGAAGAACCTGTGGACTCAAACAGTTTCTAGCCTCTAGCCCAAAACTCAGCTAGGAAAATGCAAAATCTCGATCAAATCCTGAGAGAAGCCGAAGCCTCTTTTGCGGCTATCGATAATCTCGATGAACTGGAACAGGGTAAGGCGCGCTATTTAGGCAAGAGCGGTGCGCTCTCTGAACTGCTCAAGCAGCTTGGCAAAATGCCGGCAGAGGAACGCCGCACTGCCGGAGCGCAGATCAATCAGATCAAGGATCGGATCGAACTGGCACTGCAAGCTCGGCGCGATACCCTACGTGATATTCAACTGCAATCTCAGCTGGCGAAAGAAGCCCTGGATGTGACCTTGCCTGGGCGCGGTTCGGGCTGCGGCGGCCTTCATCCGGTGACGATGACTCTGCGGCGTATCGAGGAATTATTTCGCTCCATCGGCTTTGCCGTGGCGGAAGGTCCGGAGATCGAGAGCGATTTCTACAATTTTACAGCGTTGAATACACCGGAAGACCATCCGGCACGTTCGATGCACGACACTTTCTATGTCGAGGGCGGCGACCTTTTGCGCACCCACACTTCGCCGGTTCAGGTTCGTTATATGCTGGAGCATCAGCCGCCTATCAAGGTGATCGCACCAGGGCGAGTTTACCGTGTGGACAGCGATGCCACGCATTCGCCGATGTTCCATCAGGTGGAAGGGTTGTGGATCGACCGCGATGTCACCTTTGCCGACTTGAAAGGCGTGGTGGCTGATTTCCTACGACGCTTTTTCGAGCAGGATAATCTCAAGGTGCGTTTCCGTCCTTCGTTTTTCCCCTTTACCGAACCATCGGCGGAAATCGACATGGGATGCGTATTCTGTGGGGGGGCGGGGTGTCGCGTATGCAGTCATACCGGATGGCTCGAAGTGGGCGGTTGCGGCATGGTGCATCCGAATGTGTTGAAACACGTCAATATCGACTCGCAGTTATACCAGGGGTTTGCTTTCGGCATGGGCCCGGATCGACTCACCATGCTCCGCTATGGGGTGAACGACCTGCGCTTGTTTTACGAGAACGATTTAAGATTCCTGAGGCAATTCAATTAGGCGTAATTCATGAATTATTACGCGAATGTACATGAAATACTCGCGGTAATTCTTGTACAGGCATGGCAAAAAACATATGAAATTTTCTGAAAATTGGTTGCGTACCTTTGTAAATCCGTCGCTAGGTAGCGATGAGTTGGCGCACGCGTTGACCATGGCCGGTCTTGAGGTCGAAGCATTGGAGACGGTGGCGCCACCCTTTGAAAAGTTGGTGGTGGCGCAGGTTCTTGAAGTCGCCAAGCACCCACAGGCTGACCGGCTTAATGTCTGCCAAGTTGATATCGGCAGCGGCGAGAAACTTCAGATTGTATGCGGTGCACCTAATGTTGCCGTGGGCTTGAAGGTGCCGTGCGCATTGGTGGGGGCTAAGTTGCCCGGGATAGAAATCAAGCAGGCCAAATTGCGTGGTGTGGAATCGTCAGGGATGCTGTGCTCCGCCAAGGAGCTCGGGTTGGCCGAAGAAAGCAACGGATTGCTGCTACTGCCTGCGGATGCGCC
>CALMWM010000175.1 GCA_937873435.1 uncultured Gallionellaceae bacterium | reverse complement strand
GAATCGAGTTCGTCATCCTACGGACCGACAGTTCGCCTCCGGTTGCTCCCCACCCCGCCTCGCGGCGACGCAGAGTATTTTCCAATCCAGGTATGAGCCTGAACGAAAGGTAATGTAAGTGGTTGTAGGTTCAGATTGATCGGTTGTTAAAAGCGGATTCTAAGCGCCCTGCGGCGGTGCGTGGGGAAATACTTGCCGGGGAGCGCTGTTCGTTCTTGCGTCCGCTGTTTTTTGAGTTTGCAAATGTTTTGAATAATGCATCTTTGGCCTGTTGCATCTGCTGTGCCGCCGCGAGGTCTGTCATTTGATTGGATTGAATCAGTAGCGCAGTCAACGTGGCGCTTGTTTTGAAGTTCACCAGACCTTGATTATCCAACAGCACCAGACACTCCAACGGCGTCTTAACATCCTTGTGGCTATAGCGCTTGATGATCTTGCCTTTGGGAGTGACGATCTCTGTGGAAAACATAGAGGGGCGGTGTAAATTCAGCCACGGATTGAAGCGCTGTTGGTAGAAATGGTTGATGGGTTCGGCATGCTTTTGCGGGATATGACTGTATCCCATGTGTTTACGTACAACGCTGGCGTTTTTGCTCTCCGCCAAGGCATTGTCATTACTATGCCGCGCCCGTGATTTGGTTTGCTCAATGTGCAGCTTGCTCAGCAATTTGGCCACTTTGGTGTTGATGTATTCGGAGCCGTTGTCGGAGTGAAAGCCGACTATCTCGAACGGAAATTGCGCCATGACCAAAGCCAACACCGGCAGCAAAAATGCCTCGCTGATGCCCTGCACACAAGACTCCACCTGCCACTGGCTGACCTCGTCAACGCAGGTGATGTGGTATACCCCTTTGACGCCATCCAGATCGCCTTGATGAACGCTGTCCACGCGGATAAATCCAGCGCGTCCGTTGGGGCGCGGCGCCTTGCGCACGCCTATCGGATTGCGCACGGGATGCGTCTTAGTAAAATGCGTGCGCTGTGTCTGATAGCCGGCACTCTTGCGCAGGTTATACAGGTGCGAGACTGACAGGCTGGCCAGACGCTGGTAGCGCTCATCGCCGTAGGTTTGATAGGCCCGTTTGAGCAGGTGTGCCGTGGCTGGCCCGCAGACGTTGTCGTTGGCTTTATCCATCTCGACGAGTAGTTTGATATCTGCGGCCAGATACTTGCGCTTAAAGGGGGCAACCGGGGCGCTGTAGCGCTTCAGAAGCGGCGTGGCGGCCTTGCGGTTGGCGTGCCAACGGGCTACCAGCCGGGTAAGCTGGGCGCGGCTGTAGCCGCTGGTGCGCCGCAGGTATGCCAGCAACACCCCGCGTTCACGTTTATTTCGCCTGGGGTAATCGAAACGCTTGAGCACTCGGCTCAGGTGCGCATACCGCTCGAGGTCATTCTCATACCCCGAAAACTCGACTTCACTATTGCCAGCGAGATAACGCTCGATTTGCTCAATCGTGCACAGCTTGGATTCGTCCATGTTGATGATCATCCTTGGATGATCAACCCGAACTCCCCCTCCTAAACTACCCCTTCAGGCTCATTCCTCGTTGGAAATACGCCAGCCGCTCAGGCTCATACCACGTTGGACAAGGCTATACGCTGCGCCTTGCACACGACTCTGCTACCCTATACCTACCCTCGCTTGATCTTGGTATTCTGAATTGACAGTAAAGGGAAACAACATGCCTTATTTGCTCGTGCTCTTGATGTTTGTGACTGGGTGTGCGTCCACCGGAAGTCACAACGCAGTTGCCCCCATTGCACTCGACGTCAAATCTGAGCTCGCACCAACCGGGACACTCCGTGTTGGCCTCAATCTGAGCACGACCCTGCTTGCCGTGAAAGACCCCGCAAGCGGCGAATTGCGCGGTGTAGCAATCGATATCGATCGTGAACTTTCCCGCCGCATGGGCGTACCGGTTCGCTATGTCGGCTATGCGACGGGCGAATTGGATAAAACAATAG
>CALMWM010000174.1 GCA_937873435.1 uncultured Gallionellaceae bacterium | reverse complement strand
CGGTGACCGTCGAGGACTTCGATTACCGGGTGCTGGCACCGCGAGAGATGATAGATCCCAACGATAACCACTCGGCAGTCGTGTTCGATACGCTTGGCTTGCCGGTCGGTTCGGCAATGATGGGCAAACGGCCAACCAGTTTGCAGATAGAGTCAGGCGACAATCTTGTGGGGTTCCAGTCCGATCTGGATCCGGACCAGGTGATCGCATTCTTCACGGGCACTTATGATGAAGACCGCGCCGGGTCCTGGCTTGGAAATGCCACGGCACGCTTCATCTACTCTTTCGGGGAAGCCAGAGTCAACGGTGTGTTGACCTACGGCCAACACCCGGCCGGCGCATGCGGCATCCTGCGCGAAAAGCATGTCGCCCAACTCGATTTAACCATAAATGAGCAGAGCCGCATCCAAACCGGCTTCGAATATTCGGACGGACTCGGCGCAGTGTTGGTGAAAAAAGCGCAGGCTGAGCCTGACCCGGACAGCACATTGCCCAAACCTCCGCCGCGCTGGATCGCCTCCGGCAAGACCATTCTGAACAACAAGGGCAAGCCGGTAAAACAATACGAGCCGTACTTCAGCACGAACGAACAGCGCTTCGAGGAGACGCTCGAAGTCGGCGTCACTCCGCTGATGTATTATGATGCGGCCGGCCGGCTGGTGCGCACCGAACTGCCGGATGGCACTTTCAGCCGTGTTGACTTTTCGCCGTGGCACGTGACCAGTTACGACTCGAATGATACAACTTTTGACCCTGACCTTGCAAAATGCAGTGATTGGTATAGGCGTCGTAGGGATCCCGCGCATCCACTTTTTGCAGACTTCAATAGCGCAGAAAATGTTCGTGCTGCAAAGTCGGTTGAGATGCACGCGAATACACCCGCGCTAACCATTCTCGATAGCCTGGGCCGCGACGTTATTGCCATCGCTCACAATCGAATGCCCGATGCCAATGGACAGTGGCAGGATGAACGTCCCCTGACCTTCACCAGACTCGACGCCGAAGGCAAGCCGCTCTGGATCCGCGATGCGCGCAAGAATCTCGTGATGCAATACATCACGCCGCCGGTACCGAACAATCAACCTGCCGACCCGCTGACCGGGTTCGTGCCCTGTTACGACATCGCCGGCAATTTGCTCTTCCAGCACAGCATGGACGCCGGCGATCGCTGGATGCTCATGGATGCCGCCGGCAAACCGATGTTGGCGTGGGACTTCAACCAGACTCCGGACGTTGCGCCAACGAGCAGCGAGAACCGACTTTATTTTACTGAATACGATGGTTTGCACCGGCCCACCAGGCAGTGGCTGACCATCAACACCGATCCGCGACAAATGGTCGAACGCTTCGAATACGTCGATACGGGGCAATTCAGCCCATTTGCCGACATCGCCGAGGTCAAAAACCGCAACCTGTGCGGCCAGCTTTACAAACATTACGACCCAAGCGGTCTTGTGCAGGTCGAGCGCATTGACTTCAAGGGCAGTCCACTCGAGGTGCAGCGTCAACTTGTCAGCGATCACACCACGTCGATCACTGACTGGCAAACGACGAACCCAGGCGCGAAACTTGAAACCGAGACCTACCACCAGCTCACGGAATACGACGCGCTCAAGCGCGTGACGCGGCATTACAACTGGCATCTATTGACAACAGTCGAAAAGCGGGTCGCGGTTTATGAACCTCACTATAACGAACGTGGGTTACTGCTTCGCGAAGAACTGGTGGTGGGAGCCAAAAGAAACTCGGCTGCCAGCGGCAAAAGATACGACGATGCTGGTGCACAGCGCAACGATGCCATTGCTGAAATCCGCTACGACGCCAAAGGACAACGCCAATATCTCAGACTCGGCAGCGGCACCGTTACCCAATACGACTACGACCCCCTCACGTTTCGCCTGCGCCAACTGCGCACCACGCGGCCTGCTGTCGAACTGACGTTCCCTCAGTATCATGCAGCCCTGAACGACACGCTTGTCCTGCAGCAACTGCACTATACCTACGACCCGGTCGGCAATATCACCGAAATTTACGACGAAGCCTATAAGCTGGCATTCTTTCAGAACGCGCTGGTCGAACCGCGCAGCCTGTACGAGTATGACGCGCTGTACCGCCTGACCAAGGCTAGCGGACGGGAGAACGGCGCGGCGAACGGGTCGCCGCCGCAAATCGAAGGCACGCCGCAGGAAGTCAGCTTCCCGGTCATGGCCGCGGACGCGCTGCGAAAATACACCCAAGAGTACCAATACGATTCGGTCGGCAACATCATGCAGATGCGCCACGTTGCCGGCAGCAATGGGAGTTGGACCCGCTATTACAGCTACGCGTTGAGTAGCAACCGCTTGCTTCGTACCTGGGAGGGCGATGACGATTGGAACAACAGCAGCGCCACCCATAAGACAACCTACCAATATGACACCCACGGCAATATGCTTAACCTGGCTGACGTCGGCGCCCAGGACTACCTGCGCTGGGATTTCCGCGACATGATCTGCGCCCTTAATCAGGGTCAGGGTACGGCCCATTACCAGTACGACAGTGGTAAGCAGCGCACCCGCAAGACCCTTTTGAACAACAATGGTAATGATGTCAAGGAACGCATCTATCTTGGCGGGCTGGAAATCTACCGGCGCACGCTCAACGGTGTGCGTAAGGAAGAAATCGAAACCCTGCACCTCTTCGATGGCGAGCAGCGCCTGTTGATGGTGGATCAAATTCTTGAGACAGATAATGCCAGGCTCAGCCAAGGCAATCTTTATCGTTACACCTTGAGCAACCACCTCGGTTCAGCTACCGTGGAACTGGATGAACACGCCGACATCATTTCCTATGAGGAATACCATCCCTATGGCACGACAGCCTACCAGAGTGGGCGCAACGCGGCCGAAGTGAAGTTGAAGCGCTATCGGTATACGGGAATGGAGCGGGATGAGGAGAGCGGGTTGAGCTACCACACGGCGAGGTATTACTGGGGCATGCTGGGAATATGGATTTCTCCTGACCCGCTGCCTGCCCTCAATGCGTATTCCTACTGCGCTTCCAACCCCGTTGTGCTGGGAGATACCAATGGTAAAACCCCCGAAACCCCTCCCACGGTTGTACCAGATGCGGGCATGGCACCGGACGCTGGTACACCGGTAAAAAGACTTCCACCCATCTTTACTCCAGAGGAAGAGAAGGAGATTATTGAAGGAGCGAAAGCCAGCGGGCCGTCTCCCGAGGAGGCGTTCGAACAATCACATACCAACGATTGGTGGCTGGGACGCAATTGCTACAAGGAGGGAGAGCATGAATATTGTGTTGACACTCCAAGATGGAATCCTCGGAAAGGCTTCGTCCCCCCGTCTCCAACTGGCATACCCCCAAAAGCCGAGCCTGAGGAGGGAGGCGCAGAACCCCCGAGCGCGGTGCCTCCTGAGCCTCCGATCGTGGACCAGCCTCCGCCCAAAGAAATTTCCGGATCTGAAGAGAGTAAAAAACCTATACCCACGGTGGTTAATAAACCCAAAAAGGATGAACCCGTTGGCAGGACGATTTCTGAAAATCCTCAACCACCATCTACCCTTCCACCCCCGCCAGCGTATTCCACCGACGCAATTCACTTCAATAAGGCGTCCCTCTTGGC
>CALMWM010000173.1 GCA_937873435.1 uncultured Gallionellaceae bacterium | reverse complement strand
TGGCATCGGCCAGCGGGTGCTTGGGATCGTAGACCAGTTTCAGCGGCGATGAATCCTCAATCACCGACTTCACCTTGACCCCGACCGCACCTTGCGCCGGCGCACCGATATTTTCGGCCGAAAAAATCACCTGCTTGGCACGATAGGGCTGCCCGGTAGAACTCGTCACGCTGTCTGCGTTGGCCATGTTACTCGCCACCGTATTCAACCGCAGCGACTGGGCGGTCATTGCCGAATTGGCGATATTGAACACATTAGAAAGCGACATGATTACTGACCTTGAACTGCGGTAAGCAGGTTTTTAACCCTGCTGGTAATGCGATCCACCGCAAACTGGTAATGAATGGCGTTATCGGTAAACTGCGCACGCTCGACATCCATATCCACCGTATTGCCATCGATGCTCGGCTGAAGCGAAGCGCGATAACGCAAATCGACGCCCAGCGGATTATCCTGATTCGATTGCAAATGGCGCGACGAGGTCGTCCGCAGTTCGAGCTTACCGCTTTGCGCATCCGTAGCACGGCTCAACTCACCGGCGAAATCGAAATCGCGCGCCTTGTAGTTCGGCGTATCGGCATTGGCGATGTTCGATGCCAGAACCTGCTGACGATACGCACGCAAATCCAGCGTTTTCTGCAGGAAACGAAACTCGGTATCGAGATGACTGACCATGCCGCAACTCCCATTCAAACAATTCTCAAGGAATCATGTAGCACGGATCATGCCAACAACAGAAAGCAAGCCGCACGGCTTGTTGGTGAGCACACAAGGAGAAGTCGCGGCAAGAATTGCCGCGAACGGCAAAATAGAGGGGTTTATTCGGCGGGAAAGACCCGGTTCTTGCCCGCCAGCTTGGCTTTGTACATTGCCGCATCGGCGCGAGCGATGATCGCGTCCGGCATTTCGCCGTCTGCACGCAACGCCACACCGGCACTAAACGTAATCAACAGACGTTCGTTGTTGTGGAGGAAAAAGCGTTTGGTCAACTCACGCTGCAAGCGGGTAATCACCTGAACACCGCCGTCCAGGTCAGTATCGGGCATCATGACGATGAATTCCTCACCACCGTAGCGCGCCACCTCGTCAGTAGGACGCACAATCTCCTTGATCACCTTGGTCAAGTGCACCAGTGCCGCATCCCCCGCCTGATGACCATAGGTGTCGTTAAGACGCTTGAAATTATCGAGATCGAGCAAAGCAATGCTAATTGGCGTCCCGGTTCGTTCTGCATGAGACAACTCGCGGTGGAAAGCTTCTTCCATACCGTGGCGATTGAGAGCGCCGGTCAACTGGTCTTCGCGCACCTTTTCGCTAACCTGCTGCAACTCGGTTTCCAGCTCCTTGACCTTGCTTTCAGCGGCCTCCACCTGGAGCCGAGCCTGGATGAGTTCGTCCCTGGTTCGCTTGATATCGACCTGCATATTCTTGGTATCCCGCAAGATATCGCCCAGAATGGTATTCATCTGGTTAATATCCTCGGACTGACGCAGCTTGAGCGAGTAGCCTTCGATCTTGTCGTGATAACCACCGGTACTGTCGGACATTTCACCCAAGCGATTGACGAAGGTGGCGATCATATTTTTCAGGGTGGTCTTAGCCTCATCCAGACTGTGTTTCAACGCCCCCTGCTTGAAAAGCACTTCTTTCAATCCACGCTCGGCATCGTAAAGCATTCGCGAATTCAGCGGTTGCGAAATGATTTCCTGAACGACTGCAATCTGCCCACGCAACCACTGATCGCCGTC
>CALMWM010000172.1 GCA_937873435.1 uncultured Gallionellaceae bacterium | reverse complement strand
CCTTGGCCTCCTGCGGCAATGTCGCGACTACGGAAATCTGCAACGATGGGGATGCCGCTCAACTCGGCGAGTAACGATGGATTAAGAAGTTGCGTTGTGTAACCCAAGTCTGGTCGGTGGCGAACTGTTTGTCCATGACAGCCGATGGCAGTGATTTGGTTTGGTTTTAGTGCTGCTTTGATTAGCAGATTTTGTATCGCATCAGCGTAGAGGCGGGAAAGCGTGTTGCTAGCTAGCGCTGCACGCTCCAGTTCATTGTTTCCGGGTGTGTTGAGCGCCAGAAGTTCGGCGCGTAACTCTTCGTCATAATGAAGGTAATGGTGATGTTGTACAAGTGGGGGTGTTGTGTCAGTGAACTCCACCGTGGTGGCGTCAATTCCGTCCAGACTGGTTCCAGACATGATGCCGATATAGCGTTCCGGCGCGCTCATGTCTGGAGGTGAATTAATCCAGTGCTGCGAGGTTGGTGTTGCGTAGCAACTCAAGGCGAGCAGCAAGCAATTTGGCCTGTTTCTCAAACTCCGGTTTGAATTGGGCGGCAATTGGGAATGCGGTAGGTAGCGCAATGCTCAAAGGGTTGCGCTGAACGCCGGCCACCTTGAACTCATAGTGCAAATGAGGTCCAGTAGCGAGGCCTGTTTGGCCAACAAAGCCTATAACGTCGCCTTGGCTGACCTTGCTACCCTTGTGTAATCCTTTGGCGAAGCCGCTCAGATGTCCATAAACCGTACTATATTGCCCTTGGTGTTTCAGGGCGATCATGTTGCCGTAACCGCCACTCTTTCCTGCGAACTCGACAGTACCATCAGCGGTGGACTTGACGCGCGTGCCTATCGGGGCGCCGTAGTCGATTCCTTTGTGGGCGCGCCACTCTTTAAGGATCGGATGATAGCGCGCATTGGTAAAGCCAGAAGTAACTCGGGAAAACTCTAGCGGTGAGCGTAAAAATGCCTTGCGAAGATTTTTGCCGTCTGGCGTGTAGTAGCCACCCCTGCCTTCGCGATCCTGAAAGTAAATCGCGTGGTAAATTTTTCCTTGATTTACAAATTCCGCAGCCACGACTCGCCCGGTCTTCACGGGTTCACCCTTGTTGTACTGCATCTCATACACCACGGTGAAATGGTCGCCCTTGCGCAAATCCTGGTGAAAGTCGATATCGGATGAGAATACATCAGCCAGTTGCGTGGCGATGTTGTCCGGAATATTCGCGGCATCGGTCGCGGCGAACAGAGAACTTCTTATCTCTCCTGACTTCATCAGCGTACGCTTTTCCATGGGTACGGATTGGTCGCTGGTGCGGAAAATGCCATTCTCTTTGTCGACTGTCAGCATGTTTTCGCTACCGCTAATGTAGCGCAAGGACAACAGTTCACCATTGTCAGTGGTTCTTGCGCGCACACTGCGACCAGGAATCAGCTGCCTTAGTCCTTTGGCGTTCTTCGAGCTATGTAGGAATTCGGCAATATCCCCATCGCTGACGTCCAGCCGTTCCAGTAGCGAAGACATAGTGTCGCCGCGCTGAATTTTTTCTTCACGCCAGTAAGTGCCTGACGAGGCAGTTTGAGTGTTCGTCGGAAGTTCCAGGCTTTCAATAACAGTCTGTACTGCTACCTTTTGAGTTTCAGTTCCTGGAGCGATACCGAAGGCGGCAACGATGCCGAATAATGGAAGACTGGAGAGCCCGACCAGCCAGCGCAGATTGATTTTTCGTTCTTGAGCCGCTGTGTTTTGCGCTAGAATCGCAGGTTTATTGTTCTGCATTGAAAACCCTGAGCTTTTTATCAGCCGAGAGGTTAGCAGAATATGGTGTACGAGTAAACTTTCCGAGGGATATTTATGGCGCAAATCGGTGAATCGATGGAACTAATTAAGCGTGGGTGTGAAGAACTGCTGGTCGAGCAGGAGTTGGCAGAAAAGCTGGCTACCGGGCGGCCACTGCGTGTTAAGGCAGGGTTTGATCCGACTGCGCCGGATTTGCATCTCGGGCATACCGTACTATTGAATAAGCTGCGTCAGCTACAGGAGCTGGGGCATCATGCCTTATTCCTTATAGGCGATTTCACAGGAATGATCGGAGATCCTACCGGCAAGAACACCACGCGGCCTCCATTGACTCGCGAGCAAGTGGCAGAAAACGCCAAGTCCTATACCGAACAGGTATTCAAGATTCTCAAGCCGGAACAGACCGAGGTGGTCTTCAATTCCACCTGGATGGATCAAATGGGGGCGGTTGGCATGATCAGGCTGGCAGCAACCCATACCGTGGCGCGCATGCTGGAGCGCGATGATTTTTCCAAGCGTTATGGCAATAATCAGCCGATAGCTATCCACGAGTTCTTGTATCCGTTGGTTCAGGGTTACGATTCGGTGGCGCTCAAGGCTGACCTGGAGTTGGGGGGCACGGACCAGAAGTTCAATCTCTTAATGGGGCGTGAGTTGCAAAAGCATTTTGGGCAGCCGCCGCAGTGCAT
>CALMWM010000171.1 GCA_937873435.1 uncultured Gallionellaceae bacterium | reverse complement strand
CCGCCGCAATTCTCACCGGCATTCCCGCACCAGATACCGCCTCCTGATCCATGGCTTTGAGATTCGCCAATACCACCAATATCCGCGGTATATTTATCCTGCATCTCTCACGACATCGCCCCTAGCCTTCCACCCGATTTCCGCGATAACATCTGATGCCGTTACTTCAGCAAGGAAATTTTCGAATTTGAAGACCAACACCCCGGGATTACGTGCCTCGGCAAGCTCTGCTTCCGACACGGAGAACAGCGGCACGATCAACCGCGAAATGCTGGCCAAAATACCTCTCCTCGCCGATTTGACGGAAGACGAGGCCGCCCGGGTAATGGGAGAGTTGCGCATCCAGCACGCCGCCCGCCGCGAAATCGTGATCCAGAAGGGGGGCAGCGGCAGCAGTCTGCTGTTCCTGCTGGCCGGCCAGCTCCAGGTGATCGACGTGACCGCGGATGGCCGGGCCATCGGCTTGAGATTGCTGGTGCCGGGCGATTTTTTCGGCGAAATCGCAGTCATCAACAACTGCCCACGTACCGCTTCGGTGGTCGCCTTGGGTCCTTCCATCGTCGCGTTCCTGCCGCGTGCGACAGCGCTGCATTTCTTCTCGCATTCGCCATCGGTGGCCAACAAAATGTTGCGCCACCTGGCAGAGAAGATACACCGCGATTCGGAATTCCGCGCGCTGTTGAGCATCCACAACACGTCCCGGCGGGTGTATGCGCTGCTGGGCCTGTTGAAACAGCGGAAACCGGGCGGACTGGAAGTCGTGGAGAATCTTCCGACCCACCAGGACATCGCGATCATGCTCAACACCAGCCGCGAAACGGTCACCCGCGCGCTACTGGCTCTGGCGCACCAGGGCATCGTGCAGAAAGACCTGCATCGCCTGATTATCCGCAACCCGGAGAGCTTGCAAAAACTGGCGCAAGGCGGCTCCCAGTAGTGCTGGACAGCACACCTTGGACACATCTCCCACAGAACCCTACATGCATCTTCCCTCGCAAGCCGAAATTTTCAGGTACGACAAGTTCCAGCATTTCACTTACAGCCTCGGCATTTTCCTGGGCGGAGCCCTGCTCCTGCCATCCCTCGCCATCGCCGGCGGCACAACGATCATGATCGGGCTGGGGAAGGAAATATGGGATCATTATTACGGCAGCGGTTTTTGCCTCTACGACATGTTTGCCAACGCCATCGGCATCGGCGCCGGCTGGGGGCTGTATGTCGAACTCGCGCGGCTGCTTTGAATACAAGAAAGGGTCACAAGCATGACTAGCCTCGCCACCAGACTACTGATTACCGGTAGCTCCGGTTTTGTCGGGAAAACCATTTCACGGCTTATCGACGCTGAGCCCGAATACCGTGAAAGATTTACACTCGCCACCCCCGCGCAACGCCTCGAATTACGCGATGCCGATTGTTTGGCGCAAGCCATCGCCGAGACGCGCCCGGATGCCGTCATCCATCTGGCGGCGCAAAGTTTCGTGCCGCGCGCGTTCGAGAACCCGCGCGAAACCTTCGACATCAATTTCGGCGGCACGCTGAACCTGCTGGACGCACTGAAAGCCGCCGGATTCAGCGGCAAAGTGCTCTACGTCGGCTCCGGCGACCAGTACGGCAAGGTCGATGCGGCGGATTTGCCGATTGCCGAAACCCTGGCGCTCAAGCCGCGCAATCCCTATGCGGTGAGCAAGGCGGCGGGGGAAATGCTGTGCTACCAGTGGAGCCAGACGGAAGGCATGGATATTGTCGCGGCGCGGCCCTTCAACCACATCGGCGCGGGGCAGAGCGAGAATTTCGCGCTCTCCGGCTTCGCCAGGCAAATCATCGAAATCAAGCTGGGACGGCGCGAACCGGTGATTCAGGTGGGCGACCTCGATGTCACCCGCGACTTCACCGACGTCACGGACGTGGCGCGCGCTTACTTGCTGCTGCTGGAGCGCGGCGCACGCGGCGAGACCTACAACGTGTGTTCCGGGCGGGAATACCACCTCGGCGGGTTGCTCGAAGAAATGCTGGCGCTAGCGGGCGTCCAGGCGGAAATCGTCAAAGACCCGGCGCGCTTCCGCGTGGCCGAACAGAAAAGGGTGGCGGGGGACAAACGCAAGCTGGCCGCGCATACCGGCTGGCAGCAACGCGTGACGATGGCGGAATCGCTGAGCAGCATCCTGGCCGACTGGGAACAACAGTTAATCCGATCTTGACATCTCGCGTAGGAGCGACCTCCCGGTCGCGAACCTGAAAAATCGCGACCGGGAGGTCGCTCCTACATCGCGCGAATTCTACGCGCAAGTTTAACCGCCGTAATAGCCCTTGTACCACGCCACGAACTTGGCGATCCCCTCCTTGAGCGGCGTGCTCGGCGCAAAGCCGACTGCGGCGGTCAGGCCCTCGATGTCGGCGTAAGTGGCCGGCACATCGCCATCCTGCATCGGCAACATATTCTTGGCGGCCTTCTTGCCGAGCGCGTCTTCGATGGTTTCGATGAAGGCCATCAACTCAACCGGCTCGTGGTTGCCGATATTGTAGAGGTGGTAAGGCGCATAGCTGGACGCCGGATCGGGCGCGGCGCGGTCGAAGGCCGGATCGGGCGTCGAGACGCGGTCGAGCACGCGCACCACCCCTTCGACGATGTCGTCGATGAAGGTGAAGTCGCGCTGCATTTTGCCGTGATTGAACACGTCGATCGCTCGCCCCTCCAGGATCGCGCCGGTAAACAGCGAGGGGGACATGTCGGGACGTCCCCACGGGCCATACACCGTGAAGAAGCGCAGGCCGGTGGTGGGCAGGCCGTACAAATGGCTGTAGGTATGCGCCATCAGCTCGTTGGATTTCTTGGTGGCGGCGTACAGGCTGACCGGGTGGTCGACGTTGTCGTGCACCGAGAACGGCATGTGGGTGT
>CALMWM010000170.1 GCA_937873435.1 uncultured Gallionellaceae bacterium | reverse complement strand
CGCTCTTGGCCTTGCTGGCGTTGCTGGGAAGTTTCACGCCGTCGATGGCGAACATTTCGCGCCCGATCAGGCCTTGGCGGTCGCACAGTACCAGGACTTGGGCAAAGAGCCTGGCGGTCAGGTCGCCCATCTCGGAGACAAAGGCGGCCAAGGTGGTGAAGTGGGGTTGGGTATCGCCGGAGACGGCGATGAATAAAACATTCTCGCGGCACGCGGCTTCGATCTTGCGACTGCTGACGATGCCGCGGCTGTAGGCCAGCAGGATGATCTTGAGGAGGGCGGCAGGATCGAAGGCGGAGGCGCCCTCATGGTCGTTCTTGTGGCGGGCGTGGAATCCGCTGAGGTCGAGTTCGTGATCGACCAGATGGCACAGGGCGTGCTCGAAACTACCGGGTTGCACTTGCTTGTCGAAATCCACCGGCAACAGCTTCAGGCCTTTGTGGATGGGTTTGTAGCGCGGCATGGCGGTTCTCCCTGGGCGGTTCCGTTTGTGGGAATTATGCCAGCGCGGGGGCGGGGGTTGGAGGTTTTTCTACAGCGTCAACGTTCAAATTGAGGGGCTGGCCGTCACCGGACTTGGCCGGAGCCCCGAAAATTAAAAACCCCGCAGGCCGTGAAGAGTGTGCATACGGCCAGTCCCTCTCGAATGCAGGGTTAGCGCTCACTGTTTGCTGTAGCTCGCATGACGTGCTGCACTACCATACTTGCTTGCTCATAGGACGGCTGTAGCACCGAGTGGGCTGCCGAATTCCGTATTCGAATGACCTCGTTTATGTCTTCCAGCGGAATTCCCACGGTATCGCCAAGTACCCTTTTGTCAAAGAGAATACGTACCAGTGGCCCGAGAGCATAAGTCCGAATTGGGCGCGTCTTAAAGTATTTGTACCCTAAACGATCAATTGCTACTCGCTTCAAGTATTCTTCGAGGTAGGATGCGGCAACCAGTACACATGCCTGATAGTGCCCGCCGGATAGCAATTGCTTAGCGCGCCTAAGTGCCGGGCCACCCTCGATAGATCGAGCTACAACGTTGACAAGTTTCTCGGCGATTGCTGGGATTCCAACGTCTGTTGACACTGCAAGTACATCTGCAAGCATTGGCGAAAATGCCACTACATCGGAATATTTCACCCGATGCCAAACTGGAAGAATTGCTTTCCCCGATGCAATTTCTTTGGAAACTAGCCCGCGAAGCTCACGTTTCGGCCAGGGCTTATTGATGAAGCTTTGACTCAAGACAACGGCACCATAACGGCTATTGGCAAGCCCCCGGTCGATAGACTCTGAAAGGCTATCACCAAGTGTCAATGAGAATTCGTCGTACCAAACGTCAAGTCCATGATCAATAAGCGCCAACGCAAGCGGTCGAGCGACTTCCTCTTTGTCTTCTGATGCGTGGCTAATGAAAAGGTCGTGCATATGGGTATCGTAACCGCTAACGTAGAGTTAACCGGCGGCGCGGATTTATCGCGCTGTCCGAGTTGAACGTAATGTTAGGGGAATGATGATTGATTAAACTTAAGTTAGTCAAGTAGCCCTCTTTGCGGTGGCGGGGGTGCTGGTTGAGGGATTGTTGGAGATTGGATTTTTTGGGCGCTTGAATTGAAGTAGGCTCTATTTTGACGAATGCAATCAACGAGTGCATCTTTGGTCTGTTGGTCATGTTCGCGCACGACTAGAAAGAGAGTAAATAATGTACCTAGAAATAAAATTCCTACTGACAGCAATAGCCGGATTAGGAATATTTGCACTTCTTCAGTGGGTATCCATATCTTCGGCAAGTGGGATGGCACGTTGTAGGCAACTACTGTTAGCAATAGCGTCCATCCCATGCACCATCGTGACCATTGGGTGGGCAAGCCATCAATTGGAGAATAAGTTTCCAGAGCCACAGATTACCCCTAACGTGAAGTTGAGGCGCCTGCGCGGCTTTTCGCGCAGGTCGCCTCGAACGTAGTGTTAGGTCTCTGCTCGCCGAAAGCGCGCGCTGCAACTGAGCGATGATGATTCGACGCGTTGCTCAAATTGCGGTGGCGAGCGACATTCGAATTTGATCGGAACTGACGTCGCCAAACCAAACAAGCCATGCTGTTTCTCCATTGTCGAGTTGAGTGGGGTCAGCGCCAGGCTCCCAAGTGAGACCAATCTTGACATGCTCCCAAATCACTGACTTCAAGAACGCGAGTTCTTTCACAAGCGTAGTCCGAGCTCTTTCCTTCTTCTGTAGTTCTAACTCTGCGACGTTTGCCTTGTACGGATTTGAGGTGTGGGCGTAGCCGCCTGCTGTCTTGTATATTGAGATTAACCGGTCGTGCGTGAGCTTTGCGGCGGCTTCGTTGAAGTGCTTCGTGCCATCTGGTTTTACCTCCATTGGACCAAGCGGGCGAGGAAGGAAGTGCGGGCTGATCTTCGACAGCCGCACAAGTATGTCGGCGGCGTTCCAATCTGCCGTGTAGTCGCCTTTGTCTTTGGCATTTGCCGCAGCGTCCAGTTCGCGAGAACGCCGGTAGCGCCGCTCATCTGAGACGATCGCAGAGAAGGTTATGAGTTCGATGATGCGACGGACCTGCAAAAAGACGAACTCGTTATCAATGTCGAGGTCGCGAGTCAGTGGCTTCTTCGCCCCCAAGATACGGTCTGCCGCATGAAAACGACGCTTGACCTCAACCATCTGTTGGCGGTACAGATCGTGTGGCTGAACTGGTGCTGTCATGGAGTAAACCTGAGAGACCTAACGTTAAGTGTGCTTCCTAAAAGACGCTTTATAAAGCGTCACTCCTGTTGATATGTCCTGCAAATAATTGATCAATTTATTAAGAATCATTAGGTTGGGGCTTTTTAGAGCATCCTAAAATTACCCGGCCCTGCCGTCTTTTTCGTATTGTCGTGCTTGTTCAGACGCGTCCGGGGTGATTTCCATTTTTCTTAATCGAATTAGACGGTTAATTTTGCATCTTGGCAAGTGGCATCCGAATGTGTCGTGGTTTGTTCAATGCGTGCCGAGGGTCGTTTGATGTCACTCTAATTCGCATTGCAAACAAAGTCGTTACGACCTACACTTGTCCGATAAATAGCACAGGTAACCTGTCATGCGCGTGGTAAATTTCTCCGAGGCCCGCAACAGCCTCAAAACCGTCATCGACCAGGTCATCGCCGATGCCGATTACACGGTGATCTCCCGGCGCGATGCGCCGGATGCGGTGGTGATGTCGCTCGACACTTTCAACAGCCTGATGGAGACCGTCCATCTGCTGAAATCGCCTGCCAATGCGGCCCATCTGGCCCGCTCCATCGAGCAATACCGCCAGGGCGAGCTGACTCGGCAGGGGCTGGTGGATGCCTAGTCGGATTACCTGGACGCAGGCCGCCTGGGAGGACTATCAGTACTGGCAGGGGCAGGATCGCAAGACCTTGAAGCGGATCAACAGTCTGATCCAGGACTGCCTGCGCGATCCCTTCGACGGTATCGGCAAGCCCGAACCGCTAAAAGAAAACCTCTCCGGCTTTTGGTCGCGCCGCATCGACGAAGCCAACCGCCTGGTCTATCGGGTCGACGGCGACGATCTGGTCGTCATTGCCTGCCGCTATCACTACGACTGATACAAAATCCAACTAAGCCAAAATGCTCTTGTATCAACGCGGTTGGGTGAGGCTGCGGTGCCGGAATTCTCGACGGGTTTCCCCTTCTGCACCGCCTCGCCTGACCGGAAAAGCCGGGGGTGGTCGGCGAGCACTGTTTGAGCGCGCAGCGCGACAACACGCCGTTTTGCGGCTTGTTGCGGCGTAGGCTAACCTTTGCGCGAAGCGCCAAGGTTATGCCGTAGCCAATTGCGCCGCCGCCCGGCTTTTCCGGCCAGGCGAGGGAAGCCCGCAGGGCCGGTGCGGCAGGGGTCGCCTTCTTTCGGTTACCTTGCTTGGCGAAGCAAGAAAGGTGACCAGCCGCCGGGCTGCCCCCGGCTATGCAAATACCAGCGCGTAGCGCACAAAATAGTTGCATGGACATGTAGGGTTGCTCCCTCTCCCCAGCCCTCTCCCGCCTGCGGGAGAGGGAGCGTAGCGCGGCGGCCATGCTCGCCGGAGTAATCCCTACTTTAGCCGCCGCCACAACGTCGTCCGGCTGATCCCCAATCTCTTCGCCGCTTCGGTCTGATCGCCGCCGCATTCGGCCAGCACTTTTTTGATGTGGGAGAGTTCGCCCGAGCGGGCGACATGCTTGAGTTCGGGGGCGTCGATTGCATCGGCGTCGGCGGGGAAGAGTTCCGGTACCACGCTGCGCAGCATTCCTTCGTCCAACTCGCTCATCTCGCCGTTACCGCGGAATACCGCGATGCGTTCGATGATGTTTTCCAGTTCGCGGATGTTGCCCGGCCAGCGGTGCGCGACGAGGCGAGGCAGCAGGCGGGTCAGGAGTTCGTTGCCTTGCGCCGGGAGTTGCAGGCGCTGGAAGGCGGCGGCGAGGAAGTGCGCGGCGAGGGCGGGGATGTCGGCGGGGCGCTGGCGCAGCGGCGGCAGGTGGAGGTTGAGGATGTTGAGGCGGTAGAACAGGTCTTCGCGGAAGCTGCCGTTTTCCACCATGCGGCGCAGGTCGCGGTTGGTGGCGGCAACGATGCGCACGTCCACCGGGGTGGAGTCGCTGCCACCGACGCGCAGCACTTCTTTTTCCTGCAACACGCGCAGCAGCTTGGCTTGCAGTGCTGGCGGCATTTCGCCGATTTCGTCGAGGAACAGGGTGCCGGTGTGGGCGCTTTCGAACAGGCCGGGCTTACCGCCCTTGCGGGCGCCGCTGAAGGCGCCTTCTTCGTAGCCGAACAGTTCGCTTTCGAGCAGGGTTTCGGCGAAGGCGGCGCAGTTGATCGCGACGAACGGCGCGCCGCTGCGGCGGCTGGCGTTATGGATGCCTTGCGCGAAGAGTTCCTTGCCGGTGCCGGATTCGCCGCCGATCAGCAGTGTGGCGTCGACGCCGGCGTAGCGTTCGGCTATCGCCCTTGCCTCGCGGATTTCGCGGCTGTCGCCGAGGATCTGGGCGAGCCGGTAGCGGGCGACGAACTGGCTGGCGCGGTTCTGCGCGCGCAGGTTGCGGTCGGCGCGCTGGATCGCGCTGGCATCCTGGCAGGTGAGCACCGCGCCGGTGGTGACGCCGCCTTCGCGGATCGGCAGGCGGCTGGCGATGACCGTTCTTTTCCCTAGTTTGAGGATGCGTTCCGCATCGCTGCTGCCCGTGCGCAGCGTGTCGGCAAGGCCGAGTTCCGGTGCGATCGTGCTCAACACCCGCCCCTGCGCCCATTCCCCGGAAACCCCGAGCAGGCGCGCAAAAGCCGGGTTGAGCGACTGGATGCGCTCTTCGCGATCCACCGCGACCACCGCTTCGTCGAGGTGGTGGAGGATGGCGTTGAGCCAGTCGCGGCGCGCTTCCTCGATGCGAGCGACGCGGGCGATGTCGATGGCGTCCTCGACCGCGCGGCGCACCGATTCGGCGGAATACAGGAACACCCCGGCCAGCCCGGCTTCCTCGGCCAGCCGGTTGACCATGCTGGAACCGACGATCACCTTGAAGCCGTCCGCTGCCAGTTGATGCACACGTTGGCGCGCATCTTCGGGCGTTGTGTAGTAACACTGTTCGATATCGACCTTGAGCAATTCCTTGAGCTCTTCCAGCTCGCTGCTGATGGTCTGGTAGCTGAAAACGGCGATGCGTTCAGAAATTTCCTGGGCTTTTTGCAGTGCGTGGAGGATGTCGAAGCCGCTGATCTTGATCTGCACCACCGGCGCGGAAAGGCGGCTTTTCAGGTAGGCGCCGTTGGCGCCGGCGGCGATGAACACGTCCGCTTCGCCGGCGGCCAGTAGTTCGCGTGCGGCCGTTTCGCCTTCTTCGAAGAGTTTGTTGATAACGCGGATTTCGGCGCGTGCGGCGTATGCGGGGATGATCTCCGGCAGGAAGCCGGTGAGGCTGAATCCGGTGACCCAGATACGCGGTTTTTTGCTGGTGGAAGGCATGAAGAAACTCCCGGAGTTTCTTCAGTGTAACACCGTTGTTTCATGCCTGAAACAAGCGGAACGGGTAATTTCGGTTGGCGCAGAAAATTCGCGAAGTATGTCTTAACCGGGCAATGTTAGCCCGGATATTTCCAGGACGATGAGCTTTCCGCCCTCACTGCCTGCCTCGGCTCAAAAAAAACGGAGCGCTCCGGTTTAACGGAAGCGCTCCGAGATTTTCAGTAAAAAGGTTTAATTGGCCGGTGCTGAAGACTTCGATGCCATGTACGACACTGCAGCGCGCAAGTCGGCGTCGCTCAGATTAACGAATCCACCGCGCGAAGGCATCTTGTTGTGGCCGTGGACGGCTGAGGACACCAGCTCGTTTATGCCTTTCGCCAAGCGCGGCCGCCATGCTTCCGCGTCGCCGATCCTGGGGGCGCCGTTGCTGCCCTCGCGATGGCAGTTGCCGCACGCAGAAGCAACGATTTGCTCGCCCGTCCCATGGGTTACCTTGCCGGATGTCTTGTCCTTGTCGGAGGCCTTGCCGCCGCTCACCATGTAAGCGATGGCACGCTCGACTTCCAGGTCGCTTAAAGAAGCCTCTCCGCCGTGGGCGGGCATCTTGCGCACGCCCTCCATTGCGTTCTTCGAAAGTTGGTTCAGGCCGTATTTTGCCCGGGGAGCCCAGTCTTTGGTATTGCCGATGCGCGGTGCGCCGTCTTTACCCTCGCCGTGGCAGGCGATACAAATGGTTGTAACGATTTCTTTCCCGGTACGATTTGTAGCGTCGGCGGCGGATGCCAGGTTTACCATGCCGACCATGGCTATGAGGCAGGCGGCTAGGGAAATACTGCGTGGCTGGAAACGAACGATGTTCATGAAATTTTCCTCTGAATTGTTAGTTATGTAGATGCATTGATTAGGAATTACCCGACAATTGCCGGCATTTTACCTTAAAGCGGAGTAGGCTGACTATCAGCGGCTAGTAGTGAGTGTAATCGGCACGTAGCGTGAAGCGTGCGTACGCAATCCCGAGTTGCAATATTGAAACTCGGGGTGCTTGTTTTTCCTTTTCGATTTTCGCCGTGGCTTCGAACATTCATGTAAAAACAGGATATTGGAAAAAATATGCTGGCACTGGCGCGCCATTTGCTATGGCTAGGCTATTGCCACCAAACGGGAGCACGACATGACCATCCACTCCGCCGGAGCGCGTTTTCGCGCCGCCGTTGCCTCCGAAAAGCCGCTCCAGGTAATCGGTGCGATCAATGCCTACCATGCCCGGCTCGCCGAGCGCACTGGCTACAAGGCGCTGTATGTCTCCGGCGGGGGGGTGGCGGCGGGTTCGCTGGGTTTGCCCGACCTCGGCATCAGCACCCTCGACGACGTGCTTACCGACGTGCGCCGCATCACCGACGCCACCGAGCTGCCGGTGCTGGTGGATATCGACACCGGCTTCGGCGGCGCTTTCAACATCGCCCGCACCGTGAAGGCGATGATCAAGGCCGGCGCGGCAGCGGTGCATATCGAAGACCAGGTGCAGTCCAAGCGTTGCGGCCACCGTCCCGGCAAGGCCATCGTCACGAAAGAAGAGATGGTGGACCGGGTCAAGGCGGCGGTGGATGCCAGAACCGACCCGGACTTCGTGATCATGGCGCGCACCGATGCGCTCGCCGTGGAAGGCCTGCAATCAGCCATCGACCGCGCCTGCGCCTGCGTCGAAGCGGGCGCAGGGATGATTTTCCCGGAAGCGATCACCGAACTGGCGATGTACCGGCAATTCGCCGATGCGGTGCAAGTGCCGGTACTCGCCAACATCACCGAATTCGGTTCGACCCCGCTGTTCAGTCTCGACGAACTGCGCAGCGCCGATGTTTCGTTGGCGCTGTATCCGCTCTCCGCGTTTCGCGCGATGAACCAGGCGGCGCTAAAGGTCTATCAGGCGGTGCGCAACGAAGGCACGCAAAAAAACGTCGTCGACCTGATGCAAAGCCGGATGGAGCTTTACGACTATCTCGGCTACCATGAATTCGAGCAGAAGCTGGATGAGTTGTTTGCGCAGGGGAAATAAGTTTTTACCGCAGAGGCGCAACCCCCATCCCAACCTTCCCCCGCTTGCGGGGGAAGGAGCGATTGCCTCCCCTCCCGCGAGCGGGAGGGGATTGAGGGGAGGGCTGGACGCAGGGAATTCAAGATTTTCTCCGCGTCCTTTGCGTCCTGCGCGGTGAGATTGGTTTTTGGAGAATCAAAATGAGCGAAACGGATAACAAGCCGAAAAAGAAATCGGTCGCCCTGTCCGGCGTCAACGCCGGCACCACGGCGGTATGCACGGTCGGCCATAGCGGCAACGACCTGCATTATCGCGGTTACGATATTCTCGAACTGGCGGAGAAATCCACTTTCGAGGAGGTCGCCTTTCTGTTGATCCACGGCGTGCTGCCGACGCGCGGCGAACTGGCGGACTACAGCGCCAAGCTCAAGTCGCTGCGCAGTTTGCCGTCGCAACTGAAAACGGCGCTCGAACTGCTTCCGCCGTCGGCGCATCCGATGGACGTGATGCGCACCGGCTGTTCGCTGCTGGGGACGCTGTTGCCGGAAAAGGACGACCATAACCTGTCCGGCGCACGCGACATCGCGGATCGGCTGGTCGCCTCGTTCGGCTCGATGCTGTTGTACTGGCATCACTATGCGGTCAACGGCAAGCGCATCGCGGTGGAAACCGACGACGATACGGTGGCCGGCCATTTCCTCCATCTGCTGCACGGACGCAAACCCATCGAACTGCACCGCAAGGCGCTGGATACCTCGTTGATCCTCTACGCCGAACATGAATTCAATGCCTCGACTTTCGCCGCCCGGGTGATTTCCGGCACCTTGTCAGATTTCTATTCCTGCATCGTCGGCGCCATCGGTGCATTGCGCGGCCCCAAGCACGGCGGCGCCAACGAGGCTGCGATGGCAACCCAGCAGCGCTACCGCTCTCCCGACGAGGCGGAAATCGACATCCGCGAGCGCATCGTGCGTAAGGAAATCGTCATCGGTTTCGGTCACCCGGTATATACCCTGGCCGACCCGCGCAACGTGGCGATCAAGGCAGTGGCGCACCACTTGTGCATGGACGGCGGCAACCTGAACCTGTTCAATATCGCCGAGCGCATCGAAACGGTGATGTGGGACACCAAGAAAATGTTCCCCAACCTCGACTGGTACAGCGCATCGAGCTACCACATGATGGGCGTGCCGACGCCGATGTTCACCCCGCTGTTCGTGATCTCGCGCACCGCCGGCTGGGCGGCGCATATCGTCGAGCAACGCATCGACAACAAGATCATCCGCCCCAACGCCGAATATGTCGGGCCGGGGGAACGGGCTTATATGCCGATTGAAGAGCGATAAACTACCCTCTCCCCAGCCCCTCTCCCGTGTGCGGGAGAGGGGTGCGCGGCAGCGCGGGAGAGGGTGTCACCATGCCGATAAACTGACCATTAGGAAGCTTTCATGTCATCCCACATCTCCAACGTCCGTCCTGCTCCCGACCAGGTACTGGTGGACATCGCCGACTACGTCTGCGATTACGAAATCCAGTCCGCCGAGGCCTACGATACCGCGCGCAACTGCCTGATCGACACCCTCGGCTGCGGTCTGGAAGCCTTGTCCTACCCGGCCTGCACCAAACTGCTTGGCCCTATTGTGCCAGGCACGGTGGTGCCCAACGGCGCCAAGGTGCCCGGTACCCAATTCCAGCTCGACCCGGTGAAAGCCGCCTTCGACATCGGCGCGATGGTGCGCTGGCTGGATTTCAACGATACCTGGCTGGCCGCCGAATGGGGCCATCCGTCCGACAACCTGGGCGGCATCCTGGCGATCGCCGATTACCTGTCGCGCAGCCGGATTGCCGAGGGCAAGACCCCGCTGACGATGAAAGACGTGCTCAGCGCGATGATCAAGGCCCATGAAATCCAGGGCGTGCTGGCGCTGGAAAACAGCTTCAACCGGGTCGGCCTGGATCACGTGATCCTGGTGAAAGTGGCGTCCACTGCGGTAGTCACCTGGATGCTCGGCGGCAGCCGCGAGGAAATCGTCAACGCGCTGTCGCACGCCTGGCTCGACGGGCAGTCCTTGCGCACCTACCGCCACTCGCCCAACACCGGCCCGCGCAAATCCTGGGCGGCGGGCGACGCCACCAGCCGCGCGGTGCGCCTGGCGCTGATGGCGCTGAAGGGCGAGATCGGCTATCCCTCGGTACTGACCGCCAAGACCTGGGGCTTCTACGACGTGTCGTTCAAGGGCAACGCCTTCAAGTTCCAGCGTCCTTACGGTTCCTACGTGATGGAGCAGATCCTCTTCAAGATCAGCTTCCCCGCCGAGTTTCACTCGCAAACCGCGGTGGAATGCGCCTTCCAGCTCCACGCCCAGGCCGGCGCCAGGCTCGATACGCTGGAAAAAATCGCCCGGATCGACAAGATCGTCATCACCACCCACGAATCGGCGATCCGCATCATCGACAAGAAAGGCCCGCTGCATAACCCCGCCGACCGCGACCATTGCATCCAGTACATGACCGCCATCGGCCTGCTGCGCGGCACCCTGACCGCCGCCGATTACGAAGACGACATCGCCGCCGACCCGCGCATCGACGCGCTGCGCGACAAGATCGAATGCGTCGAGAATCCGCAGTACAGCAAGGATTACCACGACCCGGAAAAACGCTCGATCGCCAATGCGATGCAAATCTTCTTCAAGGACGGTACGCAGTCGGACAAGGTCGCGGTGGAATACCCCATCGGCCACCGCCGCCGCCGCGCCGAAGGCATCCCCGAACTGGTGAAGAAATTCAAGGTCAACCTGGCACGCCGCTTCCCGGCCAAGCAGCAAAACGCCATCCTCGCCGTGTGCCTCGACCAGCACAAGCTCGAAGCCTTACCGGTCAACGAGTTCGTCGACTTGATGGTGATCTGAAAGCCCTCGCTTTCCTGAACTGGTACACCCCCGCGCCCCCACCTCGCGGGGGCGTCCGCGCCTCTGCGGCGATGAACTGCGGTTTTTCAGGAAAAAGTAAATTGAACTTTTCCGGTTAATGGTGTTCATTCAATGTAGTGAATACCGTTACTGGGGAAGAGGCGATATATCGCTCGGCTCGAAAAACAACGCCCGCCACCCCATCATCTCCATTTTTCCAGGATCGTTCTTTCGGAGGATAAACATATCCAGCACGCCCTATGGCTATAAATCAAGAAAACTCATTACACAGACTATTGACCAAACCGCTCCACCAGACAGGCACCGTTGCCCTCTTCGGCGAAGTCCTGGCGGATAAATTCCCCGACCGCTCGGTGCTTGGGGGCGCGCCCTTCAACGTGGCGCGGCATCTCCAGGCGTTCGGCCTGCATCCGGTGCTGATCACCCGCACCGGCAACGATGCGTTGCGCGAGGAACTGCTCGCCGCAATGGCCCGCTACGAGATGGACACCCTCGGCGTCCAGTGCGACCCGGTTCACCCGACCGGGGAGGTGGTTGTCCACATGCAGCCGGGCGGCCACCGTTTCGAAATTTCTCCTGACCAAGCCTACGATTACATCCATGCCGGGGTGACGCGCATGGTCGCCTTGTCCACCCAGCCGGAGCTGATCTACTTCGGCACCCTGGCGCAGCGCCACAAGGTTTCGCGGCGCGCGCTGAACAGCCTGTTCCAGAGTATCGGAGCGCCACGGATGCTGGACATCAACCTGCGCGAGCCCTGGTACGACACCCAGACCCTGAAGCGCTCGCTGTCTCGTGCCGACCTGGTAAAAATAAACAACGATGAACTGACCGTCATCGCCCGCCAGTTGAAGCTGCCGGGTGACAGCCCCGCCGCGCAGGCCGCAGCGCTGATCGAACAGTTTTCCCTGGAAAGGGTGCTGGTCACCTGCGGCGCGGAGGGTGCCTGGCAACTGACCGCGGACGGCACCGAGACGCGTACCGAAAGCAGCGCGCCGAGCGGCGGGATAGTCGACACGGTAGGCGCGGGGGATGGCTTCGCCGCCGTCTTCATCCTCGGAACGCTACGCGGCTGGCCGGCCAGCCGCACCCTGGCGCGCGCCAGCCGTTTTGCCAGTGCGCTATGCGGGATACGCGGCGCGATTCCTGACGATCCGAATTTTTATCAACCGTTTTTGAAAGAATGGAAAATTCGGTGACCGCATCCAGCAACGACGAAAATCTCCTGTATCTTCCGATGACATTTCCGCCCCCTGGCAATCAGCCACAGCCGAGCCTCGCAGCCCGGCAAATCACATAAGGAAAAATCCATGGGCAAACTCTCTGACGTATTAGGCCTGGCCAATCTGAAGGAGCTACTGCTGGTCTCCCAGACCGCCCTGCATATTGTCCTGATCCTGGGCCTGGCCTGGGTACTGCTGCGGGTGTCCGAAAAAGCCATCAGGATGTTGAAGGCGTATTTGCGCAGCCAGGCCGACAACAACCTGGAAGAATTGAAGCGCATCGAAACCCTGAGCCGGGTGTTCCGCTACATCGCCTCGGTGATCATCAGCGTCGTCGCCGGCATGGTGGTACTCAGCGAAATGGGCGTTTCCATCGCGCCCATCCTGGCTACTGCCGGAGTGCTGGGCATCGCGGTGGGATTCGGGGCGCAGAGCCTGATCAAGGACTACTTCAACGGCTTCTTCCTGTTGCTGGAAAACCAGGTCAGGCAGGGCGACGTGGTGGAAGTGGGCGGCAAGGGCGGGCTGGTCGAAGAAGTCACCCTGCGCTACATCAAGATGCGCGATTACGACGGCCACGTCCATTTCATCCCCAATGGCATTATCACCACCGTCACCAACATGAGCCGGGGATTCGCCTACGCAGTGATCGACGTCGGGGTCGCCTACCGCGAAGACCTGGACGAAGTGATGGACCTGATGCGCCAGGTCGGCGCCGCGATGCGCGAGGACGCAGCCTTCGGCGCCAAGATGCTGGAGACCATGGAAATGGCCGGGGTGGACCGCTGGGACGATTCCGCCGTGATCATCCGCTGCCGCTTCAAGGTGCTGCCGCTGGAACAGTGGGGCATCCGCCGCGAATACCTGCGCCGCCTGAAGCGGGCGTTCGACCTCCACGGCGTCGAGATACCCTATCCCCATATCACCGTTTACCCCGGCCAGCTCAAGGACGGCTCGGCGCCGCCCTTGCAGGTCGTCCAGTGCGGCGAGGCGGCAAAGGCTGCTCAAGGATAGGCGCGGGCGCCATGTGGGAGCGACCTCCCGGTCGCGATCTCCACTGGCATCGAGCCGGGAAATTCACCGGGCGACCGTCCAGCACATCGAAGCGGCGATTGAGGGGAATCGCAAATGCCAGGCTTGAGACGGGTGGGGGCGTGCGGAAACTCAGTAAGGTGGTGGTGAGGGTCTGCTACTCGGCCAAAGCGGTCATTCAGCGGATTGCTGGTGGCAGTCAGCAATCCGCCGCATTACAGCCAACCACTGCCGTAAGATACGAACGCCGTCTTTTGTGTCGTCACGAGAACGATCGAACCGCAGCAGTATCGTCGCCCTTCGCCAGTTCGATGAGATGCTTCTTGACCCAAGCATCCAGCGCGTCCACTCGGATGAATGTGGTCGGAACATCGTATGGCGGATGGATCATCCAATAGTACACTTCACGACTTACATATATCTCAAGATATTGCGGCTCGTGTTTACCCGCTGAAGGCCACTTCAACAGTTCGAGCATACGCTGCCTATGTATAGCGATAAACTGCCGTCGGCGCAGTATTCGGCTGAATTGACCATTCCGATCATTCTCTGCCTTGCCGAATATCGTGTCTCGTAATCGGCGGCTATCTTTAACAGAGTATGTCGGCTCGTTATATTTGCACTCTGAAACGACCAAAGTATTAGTCTCTGGCCAGTACGCCAAAACGTCGAAATCTCCGACGTCGTCGAAGCATTCTCTGGGAAACCTATGGAAAAATTTCACGTTTCTCAGAACGTAAGGCGTGTGACGCAGGAATATCTCGTCTGTACGTACCTCCAGTCTGTTCTCTATATCTTTTTTAATTCCTCTGATGATGGGTTTGACATGTGTCCATCCGAATTCTGCAGGTAAGTATCCGTCCCGCAACGAAGAACTCCAAACGTTCATGGCCCGGCTGGCCGTCTCCGCTCCCCAGCGAAGTTCTGTCCCGTCGACCACGAGCGGACGAATGGCGTACCGATGAATGCGTTTTTTATGTTCCCAATACGGAACCTCTTCCTCATCGACCTCTTTCCCCGCTAGTCGACGGATGTCTGACCCAGACAGCGTCAGGAACTCCACAATCGCTGCTGCCTCGGTGGTCTGGAGTCCTTCAAGGTTCTCAATAAGTATCTGCGAGATGCGCTTTGGGGTCGCAACGTATGAAAGGGCAAGCCCTTCCCCCAAACCCCACCGGTATGCTTGGGACAGGATGCCCAATGCAGCGAGCAAGTGCTGCAATTCAAAGCCCAAATCCTGACGAAACGCTTGGCGCACGCCCTCATCAGCCAGTAGTTCGGTTGAAGCGCCTACAACTTCGTCGTGCTCGTTAATATCGATACCCAGCCGCGACTTGGCGTACTCTCGGGCAAATTCGGCCTCACGCGCATCCGAATCAGTTGAATAGAAGACCTCCGGTATGTATGAATCGTCGATATCAATGCCACCGACGTCCACCCCATTATGCAAGACATCGCCAGCATCAGCTAAAACCTTGTACCAGTCCACGAGGCCGACCAACTCGCGCAGCACGTCGTTTGTTACCTCTTCGACGCCATTACTTGTTGAACTAAGCACCTTTTCCAGAAGATATCGGTAGTGGCGGGCGGCTGAGCCGAGTTTTTTGCGCGCTTCCTCAGCAGCATCGAGGCGGTCATACTCAACTGAATGTGAGAGGCTCTGACGGACTCTCTGAATCTTGACTCTCTCGGCAACGAGAAGCGCGTCGTGCTGTTCAACGCACTCCTGTATGAGCTGCCGCCTGTCAAGCGAGGCAAGCCGGCACTCAATGTGACGCCGGAGGCAATCACGTCCCGCATCAATCTTGACCTTGGCTTCAGTGAGTTCGTACCGCCCAGGGTTTAGGCCAAGTTGCTGCATGGCAATGGCCAAATGCTTGCGTGCGAGCTTGTAGTCAGTCGGCGACGGAATAACCGGATCTACGTAGTCTGGAACATCTACGACACGCTCAACGACCTGTAAGTGGTACCGCGCGGGTTCTGATGCTCGAGTTTGAAGCTGTCCGACCAACTCACCGGGAAATTGCATCCCATACACATCGTGGCAGCATTGGAGTGCCTCGATGAGGCATCTAACCTCAAAGGACGCATCCTTGGCGCTGTTGATGCCTGCGAGCACGGCTCGACTGCTGATCTTTAGAAGAAGTCTGTTCGGTTCCGTACCGGATCGCGAAGCGGCGAGGACTACTCTAGGAAACACTGCTAGTGGCTCTGGGGATTGGTCTGGCGCGATCATGCCAGAGGGATCAACCTCGCAATTCAGCACAACATGTGGCTGTTGGATGAGCGATATACCGGAGAAGAGGTTACGGCTGCGGTATAGGCTGTCTGCCAGGAGTTCGGCAAACATTCCCAACATGCGACCATCCGAAATCTGTGAACTTGGTGTAATAGCGACTAGGGTTTGGACAGTGCAGGAGTCGATTTGAGTCGAATAACCAAATACCGGCTGATGCCGCGACTCCAGCCTCGTTACCCCCTCTGTCTCATGCGCCAAGCGCCACCCGGTCGAATTGTCTGGAAATTTTCGTGGTGCGAGAGACCAGAACGAAGATAGCTCTTTGAAGCGCCACCCTGTCGCCCAATGCGGGTCGAGCATGATCATTGTGGGCGCCATAGCCCCATCGACAAGCACTCCATGGCTATCTTTGAACACTAGTGTCCGGTTAAAAATCAAACAAAATCATCTGGTTGCCCTGTTGCGGCGC
>CALMWM010000169.1 GCA_937873435.1 uncultured Gallionellaceae bacterium | reverse complement strand
ATCGGTGCTATGCATCGTCAATTCCCGCGCCGATTGCCGCGAACTGCACCGCCTGATGCCCAAGGACACCATCCATCTTTCGGCGCTGATGTGCGGCCAGCATCGTTCACAAGTGATCGCCAAGATCAAGCAAAGGTTGAAAGACCGCATCCCGACCCGCGTCGTCAGCACCCAATTGGTGGAAGCCGGGGTGGACATGGATTTCCCCGTGGTCTACCGCGCGCTGGCCGGGCTGGACGCCGTCGCCCAAGCCGCCGGGCGCTGCAACCGCGAAGGCGGTCTGGACGATCTGGGGCGCGTGGTGGTGTTCGTGCCGCCCAAGCCCGCCGCACCGGGGCTGTTGCGCAAGGCGCAGCAAAGCGGGGAGGAAACGATGCGCCTGAGAAAGGGCGACCCGTTGACCCGCACATATTTCGAGACCTATTTCCGCTGCTACTACGCCAGCCTCAACAGCCTGGACGGCAAGGAAATCGTTGGCCTGCTGGACATGCACAACCGCGCCGGAGCAAGAGATTTGAAATTCGATTTCCGCACCGCCGCCAGCCGCTTTCGCCTGATCGACGAAGAAGGCCAGACCGCCGTGATCGTGCGTTACGGCGACAGCCCCGGATTGATTGCGGCGCTCGAAGCCAAGACGCCAATGGAGCCGCATGTGCGACGTGGCCTGCTGCGCAAGCTGCAACGCCATACCGTCAAAATCCGCGAGGGGGAATGCAAAAAGTTGTTGGCAAGCCGGGATGTCCGGGAAATATTTCCGGGGGTGTATGTGCAGGATTCCGATACGCTTTATCATCCGCAGATGGGGTTGCTGATGAGCAAGGATGTGGTGTTTGATCCTGCGCAAGGAGTTGTGTAACTGCTCGGCTGGTTTTCTCCCCTCTCCCACCCGAGTGGGAGAGGGGCCGGGGGAGAGGGTGCGTACGTTACGACAAGCCTGCCGATGTGCCGCCGCCCTCTCCCCAACCCCTCTCCCGACCTCGGGAGAGGGGCTTTATGATGTTTCTTCGCATTGATCTGAGTGGTTACAGTGTCGTTTGAACAAGGGGAGACAATGAAAACTTACTGTCTTGAAGTCAGCGGCGATTTCGCCTGTTTTACCCGCCCGGAAATGAAAGTCGAGCGGGTGAGCTACGACGTGATGACGCCTTCCGCCGCGCGCGCGGTGTTCGAGTCCATCCTGTGGAAACCGGCGATCCGCTGGCATGTATCCAAAATCGAGGTGTTGAAGCCGATCAAATGGATTTCGGTGCGGCGCAACGAAGTGGGTGCGGTGGCCTCGGTGCGCAACGCGCAGGAAGCCATGAACAAGGGCGCGGGACTAATCGGCTTGAACGTGGAAGACGAGCGCCAGCAGCGCGCCGGGCTGTTCCTGCGCGACGTGGCCTATCGCATCCACGCCCATTTCGAGTTGCTGCCCAATGCCGGCGAAAACAATACGCCGGGCAAGTTTCTCGACATGTTCGAACGCCGCGCCGCCAAAGGCCAGTGCATCAACCAGCCCTATCTCGGCTGCCGCGAATTCGCTTGCGATTTCCGGCTGGTGGATGCCGCGCAGCCGCAAGCCCCCGCCATCGCCGAAACCCGCGACCTGGGCTGGATGCTGCATGACCTGGATTACGCCCATGCCGCCGAGCCGCAGCCGCGTTTTTTCCGCGCCATGCTGGAATCCGGCGTGCTGCAAGTGCCGGCGTGGGATAGCGAGGAGATACGGGGATGATCCTGCAAGCGCTCAACGATTATTACCAGCGCAAAACCCGTTTGCCAGATAGTGGTCTGGCGCCGCCGGGCTTCGAGCACAAAGCCATTCCTTTCGTCGTGGTGCTGACGGCGGCGGGCGATTTCGCCGCGCTGGAGGATACCCGCGAAGGCGAAGGCAAGAAGCGCATCGCCAAATCCTTTCTGGCGCCGCAGACGGTCAAGCGGTCTTCCGGCGTGGCCGCCAACCTGCTATGGGATAACCCCGGCTACGTGTTCGGCGCGGATACCAAGGGCAAACCGGAACGGGCGCGCGAGCAGCACATGGCGTTTGTTGCGGCAATTCGCGACCGATTTGCATCATCCTCCGACGCCGGCATCCAGGCGGTGCTAACGTTCCTTGATCGGGGCGATTTCGAGCTGGTTTTCGCCCACCCGCTATGGCCGGAAATTCGGGAAAGCGGCGCCAACCTGACTTTCCGGCTGGAAGGAGATATTTGCCCGGTGTGCGAGCGCGAAGCCGTGGTGGATGCGCTCACTGCCGACAGTCGGGAAGATGCGGCGGCAACCGGACTGTGCCTGGTGTCCGGCACGGCCGATGTGATCGAGCGCCTGCATCCCTCGGTCAAAGGGGTGTGGGGCGCGCAGACCGCCGGAGCCAACATCGTCTCGTTCAACCTGGATGCGTTCAGTTCCTACGGCAAGGCGCAGGGAGGAAATGCCCCGGTAGGCAAGCGCGCCGCCTTCGCCTACACCACCGCGCTCAATCACCTGCTGGCCAAAGGATCAAAGCAGCGCATCCAGGTTGGCGATGCCTCCACCGTATTCTGGGCGGAAACGCCCGGCCACCCGATGGAAGAACTGTTCCCCGGCTTTTTCAGCGAACCGGCCAGGGACGACCCCGACCATGGCACGCAAGCCGTCGCGGCATGGCTGGCCGCACCGATAACCGGCGCCGACAGCTTCGAGGACGACGGCACGCGCTTTTACGTGCTGGGGCTGGCGCCTAACGCCGCCCGCATTGCCGTGCGCTTCTGGCACGTCAAAACGGTGGGCGAACTGGCCGTCAACATCCGCCGGCATTTCGACGATATACGCATAATCCATGCCCCGCACGAGCCGGAAACACTGACGCTGTTCCGCCTGCTGGTTGCCACGGCAACGCAGGGCAAGGCCGAAAACATCCCGCCCAATCTCGGCGGCGACTTGATGCGTAGCGTGATCGAAAACCTGCCTTATCCGCAAACACTGCTTGCAGGCGCCATCCGTCGCATCCGCGCAGAGAGGCAAGTTACTTACCCGCGCGCCGCGATTATCAAGGCGTGTCTTAACCGTTACTCTGAAATGGAGGAACTCAAGATGTCACTGGACGAAAACAATACTAATGCAGCCTACCGGCTGGGCAGGCTGTTCGCGGTGCTGGAGCGCATTCAGGAACGCGCCAGCCCGAATCTCAACGCCACCATCCGGGATCGCTATTACGGTGCAGCATCCAGTACGCCCATGACGGTTTTCTCGACCTTGCTCAAGCTTAAAAACCATCACATCGCCAAGCTGGACAACAAGGGCGAGGCGGTGAACCTGGAAAAGCTGATCGGGCAGATCATGGAGGGTATCGACGACTTCCCGGCGCAGCTTGGGCTTCAGGATCAAGGCCGCTTTGCCATCGGCTATTACCACCAGCGGCAGGCATTTTTCAGCAAAACCGACAAATCAGAACAAGGAGAATGAGCATGGCTTTGAACAACCGATATGATTTCGTGCTGCTGTTCGATGTAAAAGACGGCAACCCCAACGGCGACCCGGATGCCGGCAATCTGCCGCGCACCGATGCCGAAACCGGGCGCGGCCTGGTGACGGATGTCAGCCTCAAGCGCAAGGTGCGTAACTTCGTCGGCATCGTCAAGGGCGAGCAGCCGCCGTTCGAGATTTACGTCAAGGAAAAGGCCATCCTCAACAAGCAGCACGAACGGGCTTATCAGGGCATAGGCGCGGCGGATTTGCTGGGCGGCGAGGACAAGAAACGCAAGGGTGGCGACAAAGTAGCCGAGGCGCGCGACTGGATGTGCAAAAATTTTTACGACGTGCGCACCTTCGGCGCGGTCATGTCCACCGGCATCAATTGCGGCCAGGTGCGCGGGCCGGTGCAATTGACTTTCGCCCGCTCGATAGACCCCGTGGTGGCTCAGGAACACGCCATCACCCGCATGGCGGTCGCCACCGAAGCCGAAGCCGAAAAACAGGGCGGCGACAACCGTACCATGGGGCGCAAATTCACTATTCCCTATGGCCTCTACGTCACCCACGGCTTCGTTTCCGCCCATCTCGCCAACCAGACCGGTTTTTCGGAAGAAGACCTGGAACTGCTGTGGCAGTCGCTGGCGCAAATGTTCGAACATGACCGTTCCGCCGCGCGTGGCGAAATGACGACGCGCGGGCTGTATGTGTTCAAGCACGACAGCCAACTCGGCAACGCCCCGGCGCACCGGCTGTTCGAGCGCATCCAGCCCAAGCTCAAGGAAAGCGTTGCCGTGCCGCGCGATTTTGCGGACTATACTGTTTCCGTGATCGAGGAAGGGATGCCGTCTGGCGTCACGCTTGAAAGGAAAGCCTGATATGAATGAAATTCTGTTCATAGTGGAAGATGCACCCGAGGGTGGTTTTGTTGCCCGTGCATTGGGCGAATCCATCTTTACCGAGGCGGACGATCTGGAATCCTTGCACCGGCAGGTGCGCGACGCCGTGCATTGCCATTTCGACGAAGGCATGGCGCCGGCCCTGATTCGCTTGCAACACTCGCGGGAATCCGCCGTTTGACAACCACCTGCAACAAACTAAGGAATACACCCCATGCTCATCCGCACCATCACCCCAACCGAACGCACGGTAACCGTAGAAATTCCCGAGTCTTTCCTTAATCATCCGGTTGAAATCATGGTGGTGCCGGTGCCGTTCGAGTCCATTGAACAGCGGCGCAAGGAAATCGAGGCGTTTTTTGCCAAGCATCAGGTATCCGCCACCGACTTGAAATTCAATCGGGACGAGTTGTATGACCGATAAGATTTTCGTCGATAGCAATGTCGTGATTTATGGACTGAATGCGGCTTTGCCCCAACATCGCATCGCGACGGAATTGCTGCTTCAGCGGCCCGTCATCAGCGTGCAGGTGGTCAACGAGACGATCAACGTTCAAGTGCGCAAACTCAGGCGTCCGCTTGCTGCCGCGCAAGAGGTGGCGATATTCCTGATGGAAAGTTGCGAGGTGGTCTCGCTCGAACCACGGGATGTTCATCTGGCCATCGAACTGACACGCCAGTATTCACTATCCCACTGGGATGCGTTGATTGTAGCGACAGCCTTGCGTGCCGGTTGCGGCACACTTTACAGCGAAGACATGCACCATGGCTTGTGGGTTACGCCGACGCTGCAAATCCTGAATCCTTTCGCCGGGTAAGTTATTCGTGGCTGACGAACCCCTCATGCTTTCCGCCCTCCAGCACTACAGCTATTGTCCGCGCCAATGCGCGCTGATCCACGTCGAGCAGGCATTCGAGCAGAACGTCCACACCCGGCGCGGTAATGCGGTGCACGAACGGGTGGACGAACCGGGGTTCGAGGAAAGAACCGGCGTCCGTGTCGAGCGCGCCTTGCCGGTATGGTCGGAACGGCTGGGCTTGACGGGCAAGTGCGACGTGGTGGAATTCCTGGCGGACGGCACGCCCTATCCGGTCGAATACAAACACGGGGTGAAACGCGCCCAAACTCACGACAGCCTGCAACTCGCCGCCCAGGCCGTGTGCCTGGAGGAAATGACCGGCAAGGCCGTACCCAAGGGCGCAATCTATCACCATTCTTCCCATCGCCGCCGCGAAGTGCCGATAGACGCGGCCTTGCGCGGCAAACTGGAAGAAACCACTGCCGCCGTGCGCGCCATGCTGGCTTCCGGCAACCTGCCGCCGCCGGTGAACGATGCGCGCTGCCGCGAATGTTCGCTCCGGGAGATTTGCCAGCCGGAAGCGCTCGCCGCCACGGGAAAACGCCGGCAACTCCACGACGCCCTGTTCCAGCCGGAGGACTCATGCGCCAGCTCTTGAATACCCTCTACGTGATGACGCCGGGCGCCTATGCCCACCTGGAAAACGACACCCTGCGCATCGACGTAGAACACGAGAAAAAGTTGCAGGTGCCGCTGCACCATCTCGGCAGCGTGGTGTGTTTCGGCGACGTGATGCTCTCGCCCGCGCTGATGCATCGCCTCGCCGACGAAGGCAAGGCGCTGGTGTTGCTCGACCGCAACGGGCGCTTCAAGGCGAGGCTGGAAGGCGCGGTGAGCGGTAATATCCTGCTGCGCCAGGCGCAGCACCGCGTTGCCGGCGAGGCGAAATTCGCGCTGGAAACTGCCAGGGCAATGATCGCCGGCAAACTGCGCAATGCCCGCCAAATCCTGCTGCGCGGCGCGCGCGAGGCGGAAGACGACACAGACCGGCTCGCCTTGAGCGCTGCCGCCGAAGCCTTGGGGCAAACCGTCAGAAATCTCCCTTTTGCCGCCGATCTCGACGCCCTGCGCGGGCTGGAAGGCGACGCCGCGAAACGCTATTTCGCCGCCTTCACCAGCCTGGTGCGCCCGGACGCCCGCGCCGACTTCACGCTCGACGGTCGTACCCGCCGACCGCCGCGCGACCGCATGAACGCATGAACGCGCTGATTTCCTTCCTTTACTCGATGTTGATGAACGATTGCCGCAGCGCGGCGGAATCCGTCGGCCTCGATCCGCAACTCGGCTTCCTCCATGCCGTGCGCCCCGGCAGAGCCGCGCTGGCGCTGGATTTGATGGAGGAATTCCGCGCAGTTCTCGCCGACCGGCTTGCACTCACCCTGGTCAACCGGGGCCAGGTCACCGCCAAGGACTTCGTCGAACGCGAGGGCGGCGCGGTGCACCTCGACAACGACGCCCGCAGAACCGTGGTGGTCGCCTACCAGGAGCGCAAGCAGGAAGAAGTCACCCACCCGCTGCTGGAAGCCAAAACGCCCCTCGGCCTCCTGCCCCAACTGCAAGCCCGTTTCATGGCGCGCGCCATCC
>CALMWM010000168.1 GCA_937873435.1 uncultured Gallionellaceae bacterium | reverse complement strand
TCGGAACAGATCACCGTCGCCCCGCCCAGCGTTTCCACCGCCGGCAGCTTGCGGACGATCGCGCGGCGTTTCGCCATGCGCGATACGCCGATGGCCAGGGTGATGGTCATGGCCGCCGGCAGCCCCTCGGGAATCGCCCCCACCGCCAAGGCCACCGCCGCCATGAACATGTCCACCGCCGATTCGCCGCGCCAGATGCCGACCGCGAAGGTAAACGCCGCCAAGCCCAGGATCACGTACAGCATCACCCCGCTGAAATGCGCCATCTTGCGCGTCAGCGGGGTGGAAAGATCCGGCGCGCCGGCGATCATCCGCGAGATGCGCCCGGTCTCGCTGCGGTCGCCGGTCGCCGCGACGATGCCGGCGCCCTGGCCGCCGGTCACCAGCGTGCCGGCATAGGCCATGTTGGCGCGTTCGGCCAGCACCGCCTCCAGTTCGAGTTCCGCCGTCTGTTTGGACACCGGCAAGGATTCGCCGGTCAGCGATGCCTCGTCGATCATCAGTTCGCGCACCCGGAACAGGCGCAAATCCGCCGGCACCTTGTCGCCCGGCACCAGCAGCACGATGTCGCCCGGCACCAGATCGGCAGCAGGCACCGCGCTCTTGATGCCGTCGCGGATCACCGTCGCGCTGCTCGCCGCCATCCGCGCCAGCGCGGCGATGGCATCCTCGGCCTTGGCTTCCTGGAGGTAGCCGATCGCCGCATTGACCAGCACCACCCCGAAAATCACCCCGGAATCCACCCATTCGCGCAGGAACGCGGTAATCGTGCCGGACGCGATCAGGATATAGATCAGGGGTTGATGGAATTGCAGCAGAAAGCGCAGCCACGCCGGCTTGCCGCGCTTCGGCGTGAGCAGGTTGGCGCCGAAGCGCGCCCGCCGCCGCGCCACCTTGGACGACACCAGGCCGTGCGTCAGGTCGGTTTTCAGGCGCAGCGCGACTTCTTCGGGAGTACGGTTGTGCCAGGGACGTTTGGGCGATTTGGTCATGTCAATTGTGTCAGCAAATTTCTCACCGGCGTCGGCAGCGCCGCGCCCAGCGCATCCGCCAGCGCCAGCCACAGAGCGCTTTCCTCGCGCGCCTCGGGACGGCAGCGGCGAACTTCGGCCTGCAACGGATGGATGTGCAGACGGAAATGGGTGAAGGTGTGGCGTAGCGACGGCATGGCCCGGAAGGTGTCTGCCTCGACGCCGAAGCGCGCCAGCGCGGCTTGGGCCGGATCGTCGCCGACGGCAATTTCCGGCAGGCTCCAAAGGCCGCCCCAGATCCCGCTGGGCGGGCGCTTTTCCAGCAGCACTTCGCCGTCGCGCAGCAGTACCAGCATCGCACATTCCTTCTCCGGCAACGGCGCGCGGGCTTTGCGCGTCGGCAGCTCGGCGCTGCGCCCCTCGCGTAGCGCGACACATTGCGCTCCCAGCGGACATTCGCCACAGCGCGGCTTGCTGCGCGTGCACAGGGTCGCGCCCAAGTCCATCATCCCTTGAGTATAGGATTCGATCGCGACGGTCGGCAGCAATTCCTCGGCCAGTTCCCACAAGCGCTTTTCGACCGGCTTCTCGCCGGGATAGCCGGCGATGCCGAAACAGCGCGCCAGCACGCGCTTGACGTTGCCGTCGAGGATCGCGCGGCGCTGGCCGAAGGCGAACACGCTCACCGCGGCGGCGGTGGAGCGCCCGATGCCGGGCAGGGTCTGGATCTCGGTGAAACCGCGCGGGAATTCGCCGCCGCAGGAGGCCGTGACTTGCTGCGCGGCGCGGTGCAGGTTACGTCCCCGCGAGTAATAGCCCAGCCCGCTCCACAGCGTCAGCACCTCGTCCTGGGTCGCGGCGGCGAGCGCGGCGATGTCCGGAAAACGTGCGACGAAGCGCTGGTAATAGGGGATCACCGTCGCAACCTGGGTCTGTTGCAGCATGATCTCCGACAGCCACACCCGGTAGGGGTCGCGCGTTCCCTGCCAAGGCAGGTGGTGGCGCCCGTGCTGCTTTTGCCAGGCGATCAGGCGGGTGGCGAAATCCATATTATCGAAGTGCTCCCGCGTAGGCTGCCGCCTCGAAACGCGTCGTGCCGTTCCAGACGCGGGAAAGCTCGCTCTTGCCGGCTTCGAGCAGATTCACTTCCAGCCGCACGGCGGGCCACTCCAGCCAGTTGCCGGCCAGGCCGAGGCTGGCCGCGCCGTTGTAGGTAAGGGTCAGCCTGCCGTTTTTCCAGCCACGATTGACGGCCAGCACGGCCTTTTGCGCATTAGCCGTCTCCAGGCTACCTGCCAATGCCGTGATTCGCAACGCCACGTCGAAGCTGTCGTCGCCGCGCACCAGCTGGAGCACCAGGTTAACATCCTCCGCGCCGTAGCCCTCCGGCTGGCTTCGCAAGGCGCCCGCCGTCAGGCGCAGGTCGAATTTTTCCGCGCCGCGCAGGCCATTCAGCGCCAGCGCCAGGTTGCGGGCATTTCCCGCCGGGGCGCTCTGCACCCGCAGTTCAAGCTCGCGCAAGCCCAGCCCGGCGCCGCTGCCTTCAATATCCAGCGCGCCGCCGTCGAAGCGCGCTAGCGCCCGATCCAGATGCAGCTGGCTGTCGTCCGCGGGGCCGAAACGCAAATCGGCGCGCTCCAGGCGAAGCTCGCCGATGGCGAATTGCAGCGGATCGCTTTCCGCGCCGCCGGCGAAGCTCCCGGCAGCGGCCACCTCGGCGCGGAGACCGCGCAGCGCCACGCTGGTCACCCGCAACGGGCCGCCCAGCAGTGCACTCCAAGCCAGGTTCAGGCGCGCCTGATCGAAGGCGGCGAATTCCACCGCGCCGCCGCGCCCGCTCAACACACCGCGTTCCAGCACCAGAGCGGGCCGGGGAAACAGCGCCAGGCGGACGCCGCCATCCAGGCGCAGTTCGCGCTGCTCCTTTTCCTGTGTCCAGGCGACTATGCGGCGCCCGAAATCGGCGCTGTCGAAGCGCGCCCACACCGCCAGCGACGCCAGCAGGAATAGCGCCGCAACAGCGGCCGACAGGGTAAGGATTCTTTTCGGCAGGTCAGGCATCGGGGGTTCCATTCATGAATCGGTCATCCCGATGATAAACCAGCTGGAAGTCCAGTCAATCCGCCTTTTTCGGTATGATGGCGGCAAACCATTCACGGACAGACACTTTATGAATTACCCCAGCGGATTATGGCTGCTCGGCTGGAGCTGGCTGGGCTATTTCGTGCTGCATTCGTGGCTCGCCTCGCTCGGCCTGAAACGCCTCGTCGCGGCGCGCTGGCCGGCATTCATGCCGTTCTACCGGCTGACCTTCAACCTGATCGCCGTCGTGCTGCTGCTGCCTATCCTGATGCTGACCTACACCCTGCCCGGCCCGATGGTGTGGCGCTGGCAAGGAATCGGCGCATGGCTCGCCAACGGTGCCAGCCTGCTCGCCATCGCCGGGGTGATGTTTTCCTCCGGCGGCTACGACCTGCGCGAATTCCTCGGCATCCGCCAATGGCAGAACGGTACCCGCAGCGTGGAAGACCAGGAAAGTTTCCACCTCTCGACCTTCCACCGCTTTGTCCGCCACCCCTGGTATTTTTGCGCGCTGGTGCTGATCTGGTCGCGCGACATGAGCGCCGCCATCCCCCTTTCCAGCGC
>CALMWM010000167.1 GCA_937873435.1 uncultured Gallionellaceae bacterium | reverse complement strand
AGAACCAGCATCGCGACGAAACTTTATTCCATTCTCTGATGTGCCGATGCTCTCCGGCGATCTGATGGAAACACTGTCAGCTTTGCTGTGTGCGGCGGTATTCTTTACAAGAAGGGGCTCAGCAAGCGCGGGGGCAGGCTGTTTTTCTGGGGGATTCTGCTTTGTGTAAGTTTTTTTTGGCGCAGGGGATTGGCCAGCGGCAGCAGGCTCTTGCTGTTGGGGCTTTCTGTTCGTCTTGGCATCGTTGTGGGCTTCCTCGGTTGCGTCTGCTTCCGCTGTATCCTTCTCTTCCTCCTTGGCGGGTTGAACCGTGGGCTGTTGTTGCGCGGTCAGTTGCTCAGGCGGTGGTGGCGGAGCGGGTTGCGGGAGGGTAGGGGGTGTCAGTTTCGATATTTCCAGCCAGTAATAATAGGCGCCCGCTGCCCCGATTGCCATGGAAACGGCGAGAAGGCCGCCCAATAGCTTGAGGTTGCGTTTGGGCTTGCCCTGTTTGGCGGAGAGGATGTTCTTCGCGGTTTCCTGTTTTTGAGCAGTGTCGTTGACCGACGCGGGTGAGACATGCGTCAGTATTTGTTCTGCCGGTTCTGGCGCAGACACAGCCTTGGTATTGGTGGGCGTGACAATCTGCTGTCGCGGTGTTGTCGGTTCGGGCGGCATGGCGGAAGGCGTCGTTGCCTGCATGGGGGGGGCGTTAATCTTGGATGAAGCCGCAGCATGTTCAGGGAAATCCAGCGCTAACACAGGTTCGATTTTTTTCTCAGGCTGACTTAAAGTTATCGGAGGGGGAGTTTCATCTTGGGCGTCTTTATGTTCGAGAACCAGTTCGGGTGTGCAGGAGTCCCCCTTCGATTCTTGGAAGTTCTTGGGAGCGACATCTACGCGTTCGGCAATTATCGGTTCGGATGGTGTTATGCCGGCTTCGCTAGTGGCGGAAGCCGGCTCCGGAACTTCTATGTCGATCAGCGAAATTTCCGGAAAAGCTTGTCCCTGAGACTCAGCAGAAAACTCAACTTCGGGCTGGGTCAATGAAGGTAGGCTATCGTTCTGCTTTTGTGTCTCATCCCGGCTGAACTCAAAGCTGTCCGGTTTGCCGGAAGGCGATTCGGGTGGCGGCATCTCAAGTGCAATGCCATGGCCGGAATCGGATGTTGCTCCAGCTTCGTCACGAGGCGACGCAGCGGGAACATTCTCCCGTTTGGCCTTCTCGGCTTTTTTCAGCGCTTCCAGCAGCAGGCTCATGGTGTCGCAGGTGTTTCCATTTTAGGGAAAGGTTTGAGATCGCCGGGGCCGGGTTTTGTGAAAAAATCACCTTCCGGCATGAATTCCCGGAACGCCTTGTAATCGCTGTTCAGGCTGGCTTCTCGGACAACGACGGGGCGCAGAAAAATAACCAATTCGGTTTTGTTGCTGCTCTCGTTGCGATAGCTGAATATGTTGCCTACGCCTGGTAGTTGGGAGATTACCGGCAAGCCGTCTTTCTTATTGTCGATACGGTCTTCCATCAGGCCGCCCATCACCGCAACTTGGCCGCTGGCGACTTTGAGGATGGATTCCATCTCCCGCGCCTGGATTACCGGGATGTTGCTGACTACAGGGACGGCGGCGCTTGAAAGAGCAGGGTTGGGGTCTTGTACGTAGCCGATGATACGCGAGATGGTGGGGCGTACATTGAGGGTGACTTCCTCTCCGCTGGATATTTGCGGAGTCACGCTCATTACAAAGCCGACCGGTACGGTATGTAATTCAGAAGTGTAGGTCGTGACTGGGCCGCTGGTTGTGGTGGCAGCTTGGGTGGTCGCGGTAATGGTGAAATAAACCCGATTGTCCACGACCTTGAGCAAGGCTGTCTGGTTATTTAACACGCTGATCTTCGGGCTGGATAGTACCTTGACTTTGCCGAAGGACTCCAGCAGTTGGATGGTTGCGGCCATATTGCCCAACATTGATGAGGGATTGGCGTAGTTGAGGGTGAAAATAGACGGGGTGGAGCCCATGCTGATGCCGGACGGTACATTGACGCCGGCGTTTGCGCCTTGCGAGGTGGTAGCGAAACTGCGCAGGCTGGTCCAGTTGATCCCTTGCTGGTACTGGTCGGATAGTTGCACTTCGATGATGGTGGCTTCGATCAATACCTGGCGTTTGGCGCTGGACATCACCTGGTCGACGAATTCCTGGATCTTTTCATGTTGGCGCGAGGTGGCGCGTACTGCAATGATGCCGTTTTCCGGGTTTGCGATGACCGATGCCGCCTCGCGGAAATTGGCGCGCTGGGTAGTCGTGGCGTTGTCGGTGATCAGGCTGGCTGGATTGGGGCTGCCAGCAAGATTGGTAGGCGCGCTGGCTCTGGTGCCGGAATGACCCGCCGTGGCTGCGGAACCTGTACCAGTGGTGCTCTGGGTTCCGGTTTGCTCGGTAGTGGTGATGCTGCTGCCGTCCGGAAGCAGCTTGTCAGTCTCACGCAGAATGTCGCGTACGTTTTGTACCAGGGTGTCCCAGAAACGGTTGTTGGATTTGTTGGTGACCGAAGTGGTGGAGTTGTTATTCGCTCCGGCGGTGCCGGCTGTTGCTCCGCTGCCGGTAGCGCCGACATTGCCGGTGCCGGAAGAGGAAATCTGGGTGGCGATGCTCACATTGCTGGTGGCGTCGCGCGACATGTTGAGGTAGTCGATTTTGTACTGCTTCAGGTAAGGCGTATCGGGCATTACGGAGAGTACCTGGCCGTCGATCTCACAGCGCATGTCGACTTGTTTGGCGACTCGGTTGAGTAGTTGCGGCAGCGTCTGGTTGAGTGCGTTGAGCGTGACCGTGCCTTCAATGCGGGGGTGGATGTCGACGTTGATCCTGGCGTCGCGCGCCAACGCAAACAGCAGTTCACGTACCGGTACGTTGTCGACTACCACGCTGTAGGTTTCCACCTTTGGGGTCGGCTGGGGAGGCGGCAGGACGGCGGATTGTCTGACTGTTTGCGGAATGCTGCCGGGTGGCGCGGCTTCTTGCACGATGTGCGCCTTGGATGGCGTGACCGGTGCGGTTCCGCAGGATGCCAGCAGGCTGCAAGAAAATGCGGCGAACAGAAATTTTTTCATGCCGGAAAACATGAGTTAAGAGGTTACCGTGCAATAGGCCAACATAGTCATTTCAAATCTTCCATCAGAATGTCCACCTGCCTTTCCTGCGCAGGATTCCCTACTTTCCGGGAGAGAAGTCCATGTTTTACAGAATGGCTCTAAATCGTCCGGTGTTTAGTTTTTCCCCCACCAAGCACTGCTGCATATGACTGCACGGGTAAATTCGCGTGACTTATCGCATTCTGTTGGCAAGGTGTAAACGCTTTTCGCAGAAGCAGAGCATATTTTATGCGTTTATGTTTAATGGATGCAACACATTTCTTTATGCCATTGTTCTACTAAATGATTAAAATTATTAATTAATTTATGTGTTCGGCGTGGCGGTCAGGAGTGAATTGGTGCGGCTGTGGGGAGGGCGACGAAAGCGGTGGCGGTTGGTGCGTTACTTCTTTCCGATTTCGTCCTGGATGCCTTTGAACGTTCGGAGTATGGGTTGGTATTGCAGATACGAACTGGGGAGTTTGGCAAGCGCGGCTCTGGCTTCGGTGATCGTGGGAAAGACGCCGGTTGCAATGGAGGTGAAGGTTTTGTTGTTCGCGGTGCTGCTGTAGATGAAAAGCTGTTCAGGTTTGAGTTTGGTTTGTGCCTGGATGCGTTCCAGTTCGATTTCCACTGTTTCTGGCGGGACAACCATGAGCTGGATGGTGAAGTTTGCACTGTTTTGCTTGTTCAGGCGGGAAGCGGCGGCTTCCAGGCTGGATTGCAACGGGGGTTGCAGTCGGGTTTCTTCTTCGTGCGGCGCTTGTTCAATGGCCGGCTGCGCGGTCTGGGCTGGCGTAGCCTCGCTCCCGGTGTGCTCCTGGCGCGGTACGTATTCATTGTGTGGCGCGGAGGGAAGTGGTGCGCTCGCCGGAGCTGGGGGCGGTTGGATGGCTAGGGTGCTCGCCGGTTGTTTATATTCCTTGCCGGGAACGAGCGGTGAGCGCTCCAGCTTGACCCACAGCACCGCAGCCAGTATGCCTGCCGCTAACAGCCCCGCAAGCGCCAGTCCCTTGGGGGAGGCTGTTTGTCTTGGGGTGTAGTTGCTGTCGCGAATGGCGGCCTTTACCTGTTTGACGGTGACGCCATGCGTGTTGTTGGAGAACGCGGCAAGTAGTGATTTGTCGGCGAGAATGTTGACGCGCCGTATTAGTCCCTGCGAGGTCTTGAAAATCAGCCGGATGGCGCCTTGCGAAAAAATGTGCGGGCCACGGTAGCCGGCAGCGCGCAGCCGGTGCATCAGGTAATCCTCAACTTCTTTGCGGGTGAAAGGGTGCAGGTAGAAGCTGTGGGTGATGCGTTCCTTGAGTTGGCGTATTTGCGGCTGATTGATGTGCTGGTCAAACTCCGGTTGCCCGAACAACACGATCTGGAGCAGCTTGGAGGAGCCGGTCTCCAAGTTGGAGAGCAGGCGGATTTCTTCCAGGCTGTCGAGCGGCATGGCTTGCGCTTCGTCGATGAACACTACGACTTGCCGCCCCTGAGCGTGCTTCTCGATCAGGAGATTCTGCATCTCGCGGATGGTCTGGGTCGATTTCTGGTCGGCCAGATGCGTCAGGCCCAACTCGTCGGCGATGGCATACAGGATTTCATCGTGAGGCAGGCTGGGGTTGGGCAGGTAAATGATGTCGATGGTGTCCGGCAGGCGGCTTTCCAGGGCGCGGCACAGCATGGTTTTGCCGGTGCCGACTTCGCCGACGATCTTGACGATGCCTTCGCCGCTGGTGATCGCATAAACCAGCGCGTCCAGAACCGCGCCGCGATTACCGCCAGGATAAAAGAACTCCTGGTCGGGCGTGATTTTGAAAGGGGGCTGGTCGAGGCCGAAATGATCATAGTACATGGGGTCAAAATAATATCACATGAAGGATGGACCGAAGCGAGGGTTTTGACTTGCCCGTAATTTCAGGTCGCAAGTTGATTGTTTGTGGCCGGGTCATGGTTT
>CALMWM010000166.1 GCA_937873435.1 uncultured Gallionellaceae bacterium | reverse complement strand
GCCACCCCGCGCAATACAAAGTAAACGATACCTGACCAGGTAACAAAATTTGAGATCAACAATGAGGCGGCCAACCATGCAATAAATGCCAGTATAAAGGCTAGGGATTGCCCCTTTCGGAAACCGGCCTTAATACTGCTTTTTTGGTACTGGCGCCATTTCCTGGCCACTTCGATAATCGATGCGGGGAAATGACGATAATGAACCCTGGCGTTGGAACATATTTTTTTTGCTCCGAATCGCGCTTCGAACAGCGCCATCCATTTAATATCTTCGGCTGAGCGCAGGCTTTCTTCGAATAGGCCAATTTCGGCGAAAACATTTCGATGAATCAGGGAAGCCGGCAGCACGGGGTGTTCGCTTTCCATGCCATAGCTCAACGCGCAGGTGGCGCGAGCTACAGGGCCATCCGCAGAAAACTCGCAGATACCGAAAACCGCAAGGGAACCGCTGCTGCCGACGCAATCGAGCAATTCTTCCAGCCAATTCGGCTCGGGGTATATGCCACAATCCACGAAAGCTATCCAGGTGCATGAAGTCGATTTCACGCCGACATTCCGGTTATGCCCCGGGAAACCGCCGGGATTGGCTTCAACACGACATGTCGCATCTAACCAGCCATTTTCCTGCCGCCAGTCGGCGATTATTTTCAAACTGGTATCCGTGGAACCGGCATCGACAAATACGATCTCGTCGGGCCGCCGGGTTTGAGTCTGTAACGCTTCCAGCAGCGCAGGCAAGCTGGCCGCCTCGTTCAGCAGTGGAATGACAATGGCAACCGTTGTGCTCATTCAGGCAGGCTTCAGCGAGCATGGCTGAGGAATGAGCCCCCCAGTTGATAGAACATCAGCTTCATCCCTTCAAGCATCACGTTCCGCGCCGCATCCTGGTTAGTCCACCACTTGGCCGGAAACGGCTCATAAGGATCGCCGAGAACGCGTAATTCCTTGATCTCATCTTTCAACGCGTTGCGAAATATTATCCTGGAGCGGCGAACGTGAAAGGGTGAAGTGACAACCAAAACCCTGAGTTGTTTTCCCTTGATTTCGTCGCGCAAGGCAAGAGCCTCTTCATATGTGCTGAGCGAACTTGTGCCGAACACCTTGATTTTTGAGGCCGGAACACCTTTATGTATGAGTACTCGGGTATAAATTTCTTCGCTACTTGGCATGGAAATACCGACTTCATCCAACATGGATTGTCCTTTTTCCCGGATTGGCCGACTCACGAATACGATAGGCGCATAGCCTTGCCGGTAAATGTCGGCAGCATAGAAAGCCCGCTCCGGCGCCCCTGCCAGCACCACGATAATATCGGCTGCAATTGGCTCGTCGGATGTTCGAAGCCAAACGCCCGCACCGGCAAAAATACCCGCCACGAGCAAAACCAGCACCAGATGAACCGCAACAACAATCAACAAACAACGCTTTACACAACCCATTCATTCTCTCCATGCAGATAAATCACGCTGGAAATAGCCATACCAATCCCAGCAGCCGGCAAGTTTTCTGCGGAGGAAATTCACACTATCCTGGCCGAATATCGTGGTACGCGACAGCAATAAAGGATCGCACCCGGTTTGATTAATGCCAATATGGCTACAGGCCGCGATACGGTATCCGGCCATTGAAACGGCATCGCGCACCCGACGGTCGACTGCCCCATACGGGTAGGACATCGTCGAAACCGCGCGACCGGTTATATCCTCCAGGTAGCGTTTGCTGTCGGCCAGCTCGTTCGCTAGCGTCAAATCATCGCAACGCACAAGCGGAACATGGGTTCTGCCGTGCGCGCCGATTATCACGCCCGGCAGTTGCGCAAGCTCGCGTAATTCTCCAGGATTGAGAAATCCGGAACGTTGGTCTTGCACGAACTGTGAGCTGACAAAAACCGTGAATGGAATGCCGCGTTCGACAAGGATCGGCGCCGCACAACGCAAGTTGTCCAGGTAACCGTCATCAAAAGAAATGGCGACATTGGCCTGCGTCTCCGTGCACACATCCTGCCCAAGCGGAACAACTTTTATCCCCTCAATACCGCATAGCGCATCCATGTGCCGAGCAAAATTTTCCGGGGTAATGCTGTAATGGCCGAAGGAATCGCCGTATGCTTCCCCACCGACAGCGTGATACATCAGGATGCGTAGCCCGGCTTCCGGATTGCTGCAAACACCGCTTATCGCTGCAAACTCGGTTAACGTACGGTGCACTAGCTGGCTAAACCCCATGGTGAGCTTACCCTTTGTTTTTCGGGTAGGTTCCCACGGTACCCGCCTCAAAAAAAGACGCCACGCATTCCACTACTCGGTCGACCTCTGCCTCTCCCATCTCGTAATACAACGGCAACCGCAACAAGCGCTCGGCAACGCTATCGGTAACGGCCATATTCCCGCTGACACGCCCCAGCTTGATCCCGGCTGGGGAAGAGTGCAGCGGGACGTAGTGGAACACCGAGAGAATATCGCTTGCTTTAAGATGTTCGATCAGGCGGGTGCGCTCTTCCAAACTGGCTAGGAGCAGGTAGAACATATGACCGTTGCCCGCTTCCACCGAAGGTAGGCGTAAACGCCCGGCCTCTTCCAGGAAACTGAGCCGCTCAACATACAGACGGCAAATTTTTTTACGCGCGGCGATGATCTGCTCCGCATTTTCCAGCTGCGCGTAGAGAAAGGCACCGATGATTTCACTGGGCAAATAGGAGGAGCCCGGTTCAACCCAGGTATATTTGTCGACTTGGCCACGAAAGAACTGGCTACGGTTGGTACCTTTCTCCCGGACAATTTCGGCGCGCTTAATGAATGTTGAATCGTTCACCAGCAGTGCGCCGCCCTCCCCGCTGATGACATTTTTGGTTTCGTGAAAACTCAGGCAGCCAAAGTGACCGATGCTGCCCAACGCACGCCCCTGATAAGAAGACAGCAGCGCCTGAGCGGCATCTTCCACCACCAGCAGTTCATGGCGGCGAGCGATCTCCATGATTGCGTCCATTTCGCACGGCACCCCGGCATAATGGACAGGAACGATGGCCTTGGTACGTGGGGTGATGGCCGCCTCGATCAGTTTCTCGTCGAGGTTGAGGGTGTCTGGCCGGATATCCACGAACACCGGTATGCCGCCGCGCAGCACAAATGCATTGGCGGTGGAAACGAAAGTGTAGGAAGGCAGGATCACTTCATCGCCAGGCTGAATGTCGCACAACAGCGCTGCCATTTCCAGAGCTGCAGTGCAGGAATGGGTAAGCAGTGCCTGTGGGCTGCCGAGGCGTTCCTCCAGCCAACGGTGGCAGCGTTTGGTATACGGGCCGTCGCCGGATATGTGGCCATCCAGCACGGCTTTGGCGATGTAATAAAGTTCTTTGCCTACGATGAAGGGCTTATTGAAGGGTATTTTCATAACACTTTCACTTTCCTTGCGAGAAGCAACAGGAAGTCGTCATCCTTGGCTCCCCACAACGAGCCCCAGGATCACCAGAACGATGCCGACGATTTTGGCGGAAGTGATAGGCTCGTGAAACAAAAAGCCGCTGAGGACCAGCACCAGGACGAAAGCCAAGCTCATAAAGGGATAGGCGTGGCTCAACGGCAGTTTGGTCATCGCAGCCATCCAGGTAAGCGAAGCCAGCAAGGCCGCCACAAATGCGCTGATCACCCAGGGATTGAGCAGCAGGTGCCCCAGAAATACTATTTTATCCCAAGGATTTTCTGGAAATGCACCGGCTTTGAGTACCTGCCATTTGATGGCCAGTTGTCCGTAAACTGTCAGCAGGATGGTGCATAAAATATAAACATAGCTCATGGTGTTAGACGATGATAGATATCGACTGGGTTGCGAAAGCGGAATCCCAGGGAGGCATAAAGATTCACAGCCGCCAAGTTTGAGGAAGAAATAGAACTAGACAGTTCACCACAGCCCCGATCGAACAACATTCGACAAACGGGGGTCCACAGATATTTAGACAATCCTCTATCCCGCAACGATACTGCATGCAAGACCAACCTGCCGCCCTCCACCGCGATAAAACCGGCCAGTTCATTCTGGTGCAATAGCCCGAAAACTTTGCCTGCGTTGTGTAGCCGAACCAGCCAGCGGTCATAGCGCAGATCCGCCAACGCCGGATCGATGTTGAAATCGCGGTGAAACCTACCATGAGAAAATGCGCCATGACAAATAGCCAGAAGCGCTTCAAGACTGTCGTCACAGGAAACAGCCACTTCGTTATCGTCAAATGCAATAAAGCGCTCTTGAGAACAGTAGGGTTCGATTAAAGTATCACAGTAGTAAAATCCGTTGTTTTGCAGCAATTGCTTCGATGCAAGTGGCTCCACACGAACTGTGTAATGGCCTGTTACACGAGCCGCCAACGTCAATGTCTCGCGGGAAACCTCGGTAATTTCGTAGGCATTCAAGCCAAACACATCGCTATCCCACGGGGATCTCTTAAATGTTTCGGGAAGGGTCATCAAAAGTGGAATGGCTAATGATATAGAGGGGGCGCCGTTTAATTTCGTCGAAAGCCTTGCCCAGATAAACGCCGATAATACCGAGAATACTGATAATGATCCCCCCCAGAAAATACATGGATACAATCAAACTGCTCCAACCCAGGATAGGCGTCCCACGAGTTAACGCTTGGTAGGTAATATATCCGCCGTAGGCAAAAGCAAACAAGGAAATTGCGAAACCGAAACGAATAGCCAAGCGCAACGGCTTGTCGGAATAGGCGATGATGGTATCGCTCGCCAGTTTCCATAATTTACGAAAAGTGTAGGTAGTCTGACCGGCAAAGCGTTCGTCAT
>CALMWM010000165.1 GCA_937873435.1 uncultured Gallionellaceae bacterium | reverse complement strand
GTGGGTTAGTGCATGAATTTGCTGATTGCCACAAAAATCCCCGTCGCCACTAATAGGGTTCCAGTATTCCATTTGATTATTTCAGACTTAGCTGTTTCTATGTCAGCCTTGATTTTCAACTCCATGTTTTCCATGTCCTGCTTGGTGGCTACTTCGGTATGCAGCACCTTTTTAAGCGCCTCTGATTGCGCTTTCGCTTGATTCTCCGGGATGCCTGCTTGTTTCAGGGTTTCCACGAATTCCAGCGTATCGAATGTGACGGTGCTCATAATTTTATCCTCTTGAGGCTTTGGATGAGTTTACCCGCTCGGAAGTTCAAACGGAAGCGGGGAAAGGGGGCGATTTAGTGTCGGCTTTTGGGGTGCCTTTACCTACGGTGTTGCGTCAATACAACACATGAAATGGCAACCCGCCTGACAGCACCATCATTCGCTTGGTACGGTGCAATTTATTCAGCGCGCCCCTAAGCTTTTTTTCCTCTTTACAGTTAGCGCTTTCCAGTTTTCTCCCGAAACATATCCAGCGCACGCTCCAAAATATACCTGTCTGAGACATCCTTATCCCGTACCGTCTGCTTGGTCAGCAACAACCCTTCCAGGTTGATGGTATCTACCGGAACGCCGTCGAGATCGACCGTTTCGGCGTACTCTTTCAATGATTCATAGGTCTCGCCGCAGGCGTTGAGCATAATGTCTACCACGAAGGCGTCGGCAACTCGAATGTTCTCGCTTTCCTCGAACCAGGCCGGGTCAATATCCCTGGCAGCTTGATCGGGAAGCACCATCAGGGCTTGCTTGATTTTTTCTCCGGCTTCCTTGGTAGCCGGAACCAACACATCGATATCAGTAGTGGCACGATGATAGCCATGAGCAAACAACGCATAACCGCCAATCAGTAAATAGTCGACACCTTGCTGGTTCAGTGAGCGGATCAGAGTCTTGAGATCTTCCAACGTCGCTGGGCGGCTGTATTCTTCCATCAAGCGCGCCCCAAAGCGATTCGGGCCATACCTTCCACCAGGCAATCGATCTCGTGGCGGTTGGCAGCTTCGTGGGAACTGAAACGGAAAATCCCCTTCGGAACAAATGTCGTGTTGCCGGTCGGAAGGCGATGGATTTCGTCGTTGAAGCGGGCGCCCTCCGCAAGCAGTGCCGCAGATGCAGAGAAGGTGATTGGATGCTCTTTGCGGTAGCCAATGGTGCGCATGGTATACGGAACCGTTGTGGATTGACGAAGATCAGACGTTCATTGTAAACAGCTTGGCGATCAATGTCGCCTATAGCTGTGTCAGGCATCTAAAATGGTATCAGCGCGGAGCTGGCTGCTGGCTGGCTGGCGCAGGTTTTGACGCCCCCATATAAGCGCCCTCCCCCGCACTTGTGTCCAGGCCCTTAGGCCGTCGGGTATGCGGGAGAAAAAATGCAGGGTCTATTGCAGGTCGACTTCCGTCGCCTCCAGCGTATACAGGGAAGTCGGCTTTTCCTTGCCGCGCAACAGCACCTCGCCCAACGGCTTGCAGCGATGTCTTTGCGCCAGTGCAGCGGTTTCCGGCCCGACAACGATGTCGTAAGGCAGATCGCGCGCCAATTCCTCCAGGCGCGAAGCGACATTCACGCTGTCGCCGACGGCGGTATAAATACTTCGGAAGGAGGTGCCGAAATCGCCTGCCATGGCGATACCGCTTTCGATGCCGATGCGCACCCGCAAGGGCGGCTTGCCGGCCTGCTGGCGGGCCGCGCTGAAACGCCGCACTTCCGCGACAATCTCCAGCGCTGCATCAAGCGCCAGGTCGGCATGATCCGCTATCGGCAGGGGCGCCCCCCAGAACGCCACCAGGCCGTCGCCGGTATATTTATCGAGGGTGCCGTGCTTTTCCAGAACTGGCCGGGTCAGGCAATCGAGAAAATCCCGCGTCAGCTGGGCGGCGTCTTCCATCGACAAACGTTCCACCTGGCCGGTATAGCCTTCCATGTCGGCGATCAGCGTAGTGACGCTGCCCTGGCGCGGCGCCAAGGGGTCGTTCAGGTCGCTGCGCAGCAACTCGTCGACGACTTCCGGTGCCACGTAATGCCGCAAGGTATCCAACAGGCGGCGCGACTTCCATTGACTGACCTGCCAATCGAATGGCACCGCCACCAGCAACAGGAACAACAAGGATGCCAGCGGCCCGGTAGTGGAGAAATCGGCATCGTGCGGGCTGATCCAATAGGCCAGCGCCAGCCAGGCAAGGGCAGTGCCGCCCAGCACGGCGACGTTCGAGAGTGCGGAAAAGCGCGGAAAGGCATATACCGTCGCCAATGCCGCGAGGATCGAAAAAACCGCTGCAATCCACCGTCCCGGCCATGCAGGTGGCGCCTTCCCGGCCTGTTCGTCGAGCAATGACGACAGCAGCGCCGCGTGAACCATCACGCCGCTGGTGTAGGACGTCAACGGCGTCGCCACCCTGTCGGTCAACCCCAACGAGGAAGACCCCACCAGTACCAAGCGCCCGGCGATAGCCGTTTCCGGCAGGCGCAAATTCAGGATGTCTGCTGCCTTGATCACCATATAGGCAGACCAGTCGCGCTGGAACGGCACGCGACGAAAGCCGCCGCCGGGCTTGCCGTGTGCACCGACGGCGCAGCAATCGAAAAGGGCGAGGGACAGCGTGGCGTACTCTTTTCCCTCGAACAAGGTCAGCAATGGCAAGCGCCGGATCGCCCCATCTTCGTCCGGGACGAAACCAATATTCCCGGTAAGACGCGCCTGTGCCAAACCGGGGTGATTGGCAATGAAACCGGTGCCGGAAACGATGCCGGGCATCCCACTCGCCGGCTTTCCCGCGGAAAGCTTGCCGACCCGCAGCGGCAACGGCCGCGCCACATAATCGAAAGCCTGCGCCATGACCACCGGCCCATGCTGCGACAGCGCAGCCAGCCGCGCGTCGCCGCCGGGGTCGGCGGGTTCCGGCAGCACCATGTCCAGCGCCACGCCCTTAACCCGATAATAGCCGAGCAGGTTCTCCATCAGCTCGGCCAAACGCCCCCTCGGCCAAGGCCAGGGGCCGATGGCCGCCAGGCTGGCCTCGTCGATATCGATTACAGCGATGCGGGATTCCGGCTCCGCCGAGGCGTGCCAGCGCACAAAACGGTCGCGCAGCCATTCGTTGGCGAACACCGATTCCGTCGGCACGGGCAGCCATTGCGCCCACAGCGCCAGCAAAATCGCGACGAGCGCAATGAGCGCACGCATGGCGGTGGCGGAATGGAAAAGCCTGTGAAGAAGGAGGGATGGCATCGTTAATTAGGTTTATGAGTAAGCGCGGTTCAAGCTGTTTTTACGACATTTTCAAGTATAACGCGATGACGCAGCACCTTGCATTGCGTAGAATGCCCGCTTTGCCTTAGTCCGGGAAGCGCAGCAGAGCAGCAATGACAAAAAGCTCCTGAAGCAGGCATCGAACCTGGGAAAACACGAGCGGAATCGGGCGTTGATAATGCGAATTGGATTTGGCGTGACGGCACTCTCGAAAGGCATTGTTTCCGATCATGTCGATGGGATCGGCGTATATACGCGAAGCTTGCTGGAAGAACTGGACAAGCAGGATTTGGAAACAACACTTGTTAACTTTGGACGCTGCAAGACATTAGCAGGCCGCCATCATTTTTCTAACCATTCGAATCTTTGCCTGCCATTGCCTTATCCGGCAGCAGCGGCCTTTTCGATCCTGACATCTTCGCCTTTTCCGGGGTCCATTAAGCCACTAAGCAAGATCGATCTGTTTCACGCGCCGGATCACTATATTCCGCGCTTGAGAGGGATACCGGTCATTGCGACAGTGATGGATGTGATACCCATCGTCCGGCCGGAGTGGGGGTCAAAGCGCCTACGCGCTGCCAAGAATGCGGCTTTCCGCCTGATGGCGCGTTCCGCCCAGCAGATCATTACCATATCGGAATACAGCAAGGCCGATATCGTGCATTATTTTGGGATACCCGCCGAACGGATCAGCGTGACGCGCCTCGGGGTAAACCCGGCCTACGGGCAGCCGGTAGCGCCGGAAATACGCCAGGCCGTGTTGCGACGATACGGCCTGGAAGCGGGCTTTTTTATTTTTGTAGGCACGATTCAACCGCGCAAGAATGTGGCGCGCGTTATCGAGGCGCACCGGATGTTGCCGGCGGGCCTGCAAAAAGCCAATCCCCTGGTGATCGTGGGCCGAAACGGCTGGGGTTCGGACGAATTACTGCCGGAATTGCTTGCATTGCAGACGCGCCGGTGCGGCCGCTGGCTGGACAATGTAACGGACGATGATCTGTATGCCTTGCTTCAGTCCGCCCGGGCGCTGGTTTATCCGTCGTTGTACGAGGGTTTCGGCTTGCCGGTGCTGGAGGGGTTTGCGGCAGGATTGCCGGTGATCGCTTCCAATACCACTTCAATACCCGAGGTGGCGGGGGATGCGGCTTTGCTGGTAGACCCGGAGCACAGCGCAGAAATTGCGGGTGCCATGCAGCGGCTGGCCGAGGATGATGTATTGGCAGCCGGCCTGGCAGAACGCGGGCGGGCGCGAGCCAAGAACTTTACCTGGGCGGAATGCGCGCAGCAGACATTGGCTGTGTATCGAAATGTCGCAGGGTGAAAAAAGCGCTAGCCGCGTATTCCCCTGGCCGCATTTAGCCTTTACCCATAAATGAACCCCCTATTCTGCAAGATCAACATCCCCTATCATTCCGTATCAACCCGCGAGAGGCCACCCCAGTGAAATTACCCCCCGATACGCCCGAAATCATCGAGTACCGCTGCAATATCTGCGGCAGCAACAACCGCCTGGCAAGCCGGGAGTTCCACCGCGAACTGGCGCTGTGCGGAAACTGCGGCTCGAATGCGCGCTTTCGCGGGATCATTCATGTGCTGGCGAATTTTTTCGGCGACAGCGACGAAAATTCTCTGCTTGCCTGGCCGCGCCGCGTGCTGGCGAAGATTCTGGGCAAGGACGAGATCCGCCCGCTCAAGGATTGGCCGCGCCGCAAGAAACTGCATGGCGCAGGGATGAGCGATTGGCCCGGATATGCCAACCTGCTTGCGGACAAGTTCAGTTACGAAAACACCTTTTACGACCGCCCGCCGCATCTCGACATACAGAACCCGGCACCCGAGCAGTTGGGTAAATACGATTTCGTCATCAGTACCGACGTCTTCGAACACATCCTGCAACCCGTGCAACAGGGTTTCGATAACCTGCTCGCACTGCTCAAGCCGGGCGGCTGCCTGATTTTCAGCGTACCCTATTCGCGCAGCGAGCAAACCGTGGAACACTTTCCCGGCTTGCACGAGTTCGAAATTCTCGATTTCCGCGGCGGCAAAATCCTCGTCAACCGCGACAAGGACGGCACCCTGAAGGTTTACGACAACCTGATTTTTCACGGCGGCGAAGGGGCGACCCTGGAAATGCGCCTGTTCTGCGAGACCGATGTACTGAACCGGCTGGCCCACGCGGGATTCGAGGACATCACGGTACACCAGCAACCGCAGCTTTCCATCGGCTACTATTGGCCGGAACTGCCGTCCACCGACCCGGATGTCCCGCTGTACGCCTACATCGTCAGCGCGCGCAGGCCTGACAGCGCATCCTGATGGCACTCCGTCCGCGCAAGAAAACCCGTCTTGCCCATGAAAATTTCCTGCTGGCGCACTACGAGCGCGCCCTGCGGGTCGAAAAGGTCAAATCCAGACCCTTTGTGCTGCTGCTCGACCCGGCCTCGGTATGCCAGTTGCAGTGCCCGATGTGCCCCACCGGCCTGGAGAATGCCGGCAAGGTCGGCCATGGCCGTAGCGCCTACCGCCCGCGCGGCCTGCTTAGCCGGGAGGTGTTCGACGCGGTGCTGGCCGAGCTGGGCGACACGCTGTTTTTCGTCCACCTCTACAACTGGGGCGAGCCGCTGCTCAACCGCAATCTGACTTATTTCATCCGCGAACTGGTGCGGCGCGACATCGCCGTCGACATACACACCAATCTATCGCTGCCGCTCGGCGATGCTTCCGTCGTCGAGCTGATCGATTCCGGGATCGACCGGATCGAGGCGTCGATCGACGGTTTCAGCCAGGAAAGCTATGGCCGCTACCGGGTCAAGGGGCGCTTCGAACTGGCCCGCGACAACCTCCTGCGGCTGGCCGCCGCGCGCGACCGCCTGGGCCGGGATACCGAGATCGTCTGGAACTACCTGGTGTTCCGTTTCAA